>DASVGM010000695.1:0-4674 GCA_036379555.1 Pirellulales bacterium
CTGGAAAGGAGTCTGCCATGAAGATCGCGCGGTCGCAAACCGCGTCAGCGGCCCTGCTTACTCAGTCTTCGCCGGCGACGCACTTTCGCCATCAAGACTATGCCGCCGCGGCGCCGCAAACGCCATGCTTTTTTGTCGAGCCGCGCCGCGGACCCAAGTTCGGCTGTGGCGAGTTCCGACGGCGTTTGGCGGAAGTAGGCGAGCGATTGACCGCCGCTCAAGTGGGCGTCCTTTTCTTTGTGCATGGCTCGTTCGCCGCGCTCGATTCGCTCAACATCCTGGCGGCGCTGGCGCGGCGATATCGTCCGGCTCGACTTTCGCATCATCGCCTCGCGCGGCAGTTGATGGACAGCGAGGTTCATGACGCCGGTCATTACACGCCAGCCTATGCCCAAGCCTGGGAAGACGCTCTTCGCGGCGAAGGCCGGCCGCGGGCGCGGTGGGTCTCGTGGTCGAGCGAAAACCATCATTTGGGTCGGGCGGACGCCGCGATTCGGCTGATCGCGGAGTTGGCGGCCTTGGACTTGCCTGCCGGCATGAGGGCTGTTTTTTGTGGGCACGGGCATGCCGGAAACGTCTTCGCCTTGATGAGTCAGCTCCTCTCGGCCGACACACAGGCGGTGCGCCATTTTTTTGACGCGGCGCGCATTTATTACCGCTGGCCGGTGACGCCGTTGATCGACATTCCGATCTGGCGCCGGGTGAGGCATTTGCTCTTGGACGACCGGCGGCGAATCGCCACTCGGCCCTGCGATTGGATCACCTTTGGCACGCCGATACGCTATGGTTGGAGCTTGCGCGAGAACGACAGCCTCTTGCACTTCATCTACCATCGACCGCGGGCCGCGCAGCCCGCGCATCTGGCGGCGTTTCCGGCGATGACCGACGAGGCCTTGTGCGGCGCCGGCGGCGACTATTTGCAACACGTCGGCATCGCCGGCACAGACTCTCCGCCGTCACCGCTGATGTGGCGCGCATGGCTGGCCAATCGCCGATTGGAGCGACTCTTGGAATGCGCGGCCTCCGGCGACGCGCTGGCCAACCGGCTACAACTTGGCGCGCGAGTACACGACTGCGGCACCACGTTGCTGGTCGACTACTCGACACCCGATGAAACGGCCGCGCGGCATCTCGCGGGCCACGCCGTTTATACGCGGCCGGAATGGCTTTTGTTTCATGCCGAGCGGCTGGCTCAGCATCTGAACCGTGATGTGGCGACCGGTGTCCGGGCGGCGTGAGCACGCCTATACGGCGAGCGTCACACGACAGCGTGCCGGTGAGTCACCCAACGACTCTCGGGAAATTATCTAATCGTCGATGCTTAGCGAAGCTCCTTCAGCCAGGTGACCACCGTCAAACCGGACACGCGAGAAAAATGCGCCAGGTTGTTCGACACCAGTGTGGCGTTCAGCGCCAAAGCATGGGCCGCGATCAGGGTATCCATTGAGCCAATGGGCAATCCCTTTGTCTCCAGTTCGTAACGGACGCGTCCGTAATGCGCCGGGCACACCACGCCATCATATTCGAGCACGCGAAACGGCGTTAGCACCTTTTGAACGGCCGACATCTCGCGCTCGTAGTCGCCACTCTGATGGGCGCCGAATTCAAGCTCGGAAACCGTGATCGCCGATATGGCGACTTTGTCCCCGGCGTTCTGCGCCGCGCGGCACTGCTCGACGAGGTTCGCCGCCCGCTTTCGTTGGTCAGGCCGTCGCGCCGACTTGAGCCCGCGGATCATAAAAATTAGCGAATCGGTATCGAGGATGTAGGTCACTCAAGAGCTTTCCTTGCTTGTGGCGGCGGTTGCGACCGGCCATCGGCCATGAAGTCATCCGAAATCTCACTCACGCCCTCGGCAAAGATTTCCCACGGATCGCGGGTCATAACGAGGAATCCTTCGGGCGTCTTCTTCAAATAAACCTCGTCGGCATCGACGCGAAATTCCTTCGGCAGCCGAATCGCTTGGCTCCGCCCGTTCTGAAAAACTTTGGCTGTTTGCATCGTACTTCGTGCCGTTGCGCTTTCGTTACAAATGATATATACCAAATGATACACTATCTCCATGGCGCGGTCAAGCACGTTCGTTTCGGGGGATGGCGTATTTGAGGCGTAGATACCTTTGCCAAAGGGCCGTCCCAGTGGGCACGCTTGCCGTGGCCCTCAAAACAACTACATTAACTGGCGAAAAACTGGCCACAAAAAGAAGGTCGCTCCGCGACGGTGGCAAGCGGCGATGAATCGCCGCACTACAAGATCGCTACTCTTCCTCTTCGGGATGCAAGACCGCCTTGTCGATGATCTCTTTCTGCACGTTGCCGGGCACCACTTCATAACGGCTGAACTCCATCGTAAAACTCCCCTGGCCGCCGGTCATGCTCGATAGCGCGCGAGCGTACGTGGTGACCTCGGCCAGCGGGGCCTCGGCCGTGACGGTTTGCAGATCGCCGCCGGCGGAGTCCATGCCCAGCACGCGGCCGCGGCGACCGGACATGTCGCTGTTGATGTCGCCCAGCTTTTCACTCGGCACGGTGATGTGCAAGGTCACAATCGGCTCCAGCAGCGCAGGCTTGGCCTGCTGAAAGACGTTGCGAAAAGCCATCGAGCCGGCGGTCTTAAAGGCCGCTTCCGAACTATCCACCGGATGGTGCTTGCCAAAGTGGACCTCCACGCCCACGTTTTGCACTTTGTAACCGGCAATCACGCCGCGCTCCATGCGCTCTCGAAAGCCCTTTTCGACGGCCGGCAAAAAATTATTGGGAATTGTGCCGCCCACGATCGAATCGACCCAGAGGAAGTTGTTTTTCTCGTCGTAATGGTATTCGCGCATCGAGGCGAAGTTGGCCCTGGTGGCAAACTCTTCGATGTCAGTCCCCAACGGCAAGGGAAAGATGCGAATGTGAACCTCGCCAAATTGCCCGCGGCCGCCCGACTGCTTCTTGTGGCGGTAGCTGCCCTCGGCCTTGTTCTGCACCGTCTCGCGATAGGGAATCTTTGGCTCTTTGACATCGACCTCCACTTTGTCGCGCCGTTTGAGCCGCTCGCGAATGATTTGCAAATGCAACTCGCTCATGCCGGTCATCACCAACTCTTTCGTCTGGCTGTCGCGGTCGAGATGCAGCGTTTGGTCTTCTTCAACGATCTTGTGCAAGGCGTTGGAGAGCTTCCCTTCGTCGCCGCGACTCTTGGGCGAAACCGCCAGGCCGGCCATCGGCGTGGGGAACTGAATGGGGGGCAATGCCAAATCGCCCAGGCTGGTGTTGGTGTGCAAATCATCCGACTTGGCGACCGCCACGATGTCGCCCGGCCCGGCTACATCGACCGGTTCGGTATGGTTGGCCTGCACGCGCAGCAATTGCGAAATCTTCACCCCTTTGCGCGACGTCGAGAGATGCACGGTATCGTCTTTTTTCAGCGTGCCCTGAAAGACGCGAATGAAGCTCAGTTTCTGCACGAAGGGGTCGATGCGCGTCTTGAACACCTGCGCTGCCAACGGCGCGGCCGCATCGGACGTCAATTCCACCTCGGACCCGTCGGCCGCCTTCGCCGTGCGTCTGACTTTATCCGGCGGCAGCGCGCACAAGGCGAGGGCGTCGAGCAGTTCCGTCACGCCGATGTCGCTTTTGGCCGCCACGCAAAGAATCGGCACCACGCTGCCATCGGCCACGGCCTCGACGATCAGCCGCGAAATCTCCTCGTCGCTGGGCTGCTGGCCGTCGAAATACCGAGCCGTGACCTCTTCATCGTGTTCGATGCATGATTCGACAATCGCCGTGTTGATGGCGGCGATGTCGACCACGGCGTCTTTCACGTCGGCCGGCGGCTTGAGCGTGCTGGCCACGCCGCGCAATTGATGACCGCTGCCCAGCGGCACGTTCAGGGGCAGGCAACTATGGCCGAAGACTTCTTGCACGGCGGCCAGCAGTTTCGGAAAATCGGCGTTTTCGTCGTCGAGCTTGGTGATGACAATCATGCGGCCCAACCCGGCTTTGCCAGCCTCTTGAAAAACGCGCCGCGTGTTCACTTCAATGCCCGCATGGGCGTTCATGGCGATCACGGCGGTCTCCACGGGCCGCAAGGCGCCGATCGTCTGGCCGATAAAGTCGGGGTAGCCCGGCGTGTCGATCACCTGAAAGAACTTGCCGGCGTGATCGAAATGCACCACGCTGGCTTCGATGGAATATTTATGGTGCTTTTCCTCGTCATCGAAGTCGCAAACGCTGGTGCCGTCGTCAACACTGGCTGGGTGCTTGACGGCGCCGGTCTTGGTCAGAAACCGGTCGACCAGAGTGGTCTTGCCCGCCGAACCGTGCCCGCAGAAAGCGATGTTGCGAAAGTCAGCGACGTTGCGAAGCGCCATAAGATTTCCTTTTTATGTCATCAGGGAAGAATGAATTAGGTTGGGCCGCGGGCGGCTTTCAGCGCCTCAGGCAAACGGAGGACACCCTCATACAATGCGCGGCCGATAATGCAGCCTTCGACCGGGATGGCGGCCAGGTCGGCGACATCGCTGGCGCGCGTCACGCCGCCCGAGGCGATAATCGGCAGGTCAACGGCCGCGCGCAGCTCGCGCAGGGCCTCAAGATTAGGTCCGGCCAGCATGCCGTCGGTGGCGATGTCAGTATAAACGATGGCGGCGATCGGCTCTTGAGCGTAGCGTGCCGCCAGGTCGGTGGC
>DASVGM010000696.1:0-6057 GCA_036379555.1 Pirellulales bacterium
GTCGCCGGCGGCACGCCGGGCGACATCTTCGCCGCTGCCGTCGGCACGATCGAGGTCGATCGCGGTTATGGCCCCGACGTATTGCAAATCGACGAGGCCGGCATCCAACGCCGCGTCGAGGCCACGGTTCCCAGCGATCCGTACCCACTCCTGCCGAACCCGCCGCAAGCGCCGACCGATTCGCCTGCCGGCGTGACGTTTCAGTTCATCTACGAAGGCGAAGGCACGGGGCTTGCCAATCCGCAACTCACGATCCGCGCCGACAACACGGCGAGCACCGCCCCCGACCAGTACGATTTGAGCCTCGTCACCGACAACGACGTGGCCAAGTTCAACCTGGCGCGGCTTGATTCGATCGGCGTTTCGGGCATCCGCAACGTGGCCGTCGAGGGCGACCTGCTGACTGCCATCACCGCTGTGGCCAACAACTTCTTCACGCCCGGCGCCGCGTCGGACCCGCCCGGCGGCATTCGCTTGCCCAGCGACGCCTTGGCCGGCATCGCCATTCGCGACGAAGCGCCGAGCGCCGGCATTCAGGCCAAGAGCATTCAAGCGGTCGCGTTCGGTTCCCATAGCGCGTGGGGTCGGACGTTCACGGGCGCCGACAGTTGGGGGGGAATGGCCGCCGACCTGCTGGCGCCCGGTACGGCCATTGTGCCGGCCAACGACACCTTCCGCGTGCCGTTCGCCGATCAGCCTAACCAGCAAGTGGCATTCTTTTTTGACAGCGCTCCGTACGGCGGCTACTTTGACGATCGCAGTCTCGTACTCACGGTGCAGAACCTCGTCGAGTGGAACGGCGTCAGCGGGGCGGGCATGGCGAACGTCACCACGCCGAGCAACGCCGCGCGCGGCGCGGTCACGGCCCTGATCCAAATCGTGCAACCGGTCGATGCGTTTGGCTACGCCGAACCTTCGCAAGTGCGGCAAGTGGCCTTCGATGGCGACGGCGCCTCGCTCAGCACCTGGCAGCCCATTACTGGCTCAATCACCAGCACCGGGCCGCTCGGCGACCTGCGGTTGAACGAAGGGTACGCGAGCTCGCTCGACATCACCGCCCCCAGCATTTTCGGCTCGGTCGATCTGGGCGGATCGCTGTCGGGCGTGGTCCAAACGACCGGTCTGCGCATCGATCCCATCACGGGCGCCACCTCGCAGATACCCGCCGACCTCGGCCGGCTGTTCGTCAAGCAGACTTACTTTGGACCGGTGCTCTCCGATACCACGTTTCAGGTTGAGGGCGGCTTATTGCACGGCGGTGAATTGCTCGTCGGCGGCAACCTGGTCAGCCAGACGAACATCGTCGGTGGCATCAGCGGCACGTTGGCGGTGCTCGGCGACATCACCGGCGAAGTGACGGTCGACGGCGACCTGACGGGCCAGGTCATCGTATTGGGAACGATCGCCACTCCGGGCGGTCTGGCCATTCACGGCGGGCTGCGAGACGGCGGCGTGCTGGCGGTTCAGGGCGACGTGTCAGGCCCCTTGGAAATTGACGGCGGCATCGACCCAAGCAGCGCCTTGATCGCCGGCGGTAATCTGGGCAGCGTCGCGGCGCCGCTGGCGATCCACGGCGCCGTGCGAGGCATCTTCGCCGCGCTCGGCGACGTCACCACGAACTGGCCGCTCGACTCTCGACACGCTCTCTTCTATGGCGTTTCTCTCTCGGCAAGCTCCAATTCCCAAGCCCAAGCGAACGCCGCGGCGATTGACGCGGCCTTTAGCGCGCTCGACGCCGAGGGCATCGACTTCAGCGGAAAAAGTTTGCTGGTGGACCTGGTCAACGGCGAACTGTCGCTGGCAATCGTACCAACACCAACGACCAACGACGACCGCGATGGTTTTCCCGGCTTCCCCGCTTCAAGCCCTGGCAATTCGGCGCTCGACCAGGTATCCGACGAGATGGCGGCGCCGTTCATGTTCTGAAAGGTTGGCGCCGTCTCCTGGCTTCATCTTGGGATTTAACGCGGCTGGAGGATGGGCCTCCTGGCCCGTCACGGACGATTCGTTACGGGCTAGGAAGCCCATCCTACCCACACGGCGACCGCTCTGCGGCGTCCGAATATTTAGCGTGGACAAAGCGCTAGCCAACAGCACGCCGCACTTGAAAGATATGCTCCTCGGAAGAATCTGCGGGTGGATGTTGGCTGGATGGCGGGGCCACGATGCGTTTTTTCAGGCATTTGCCGGGCAAATAAATGGGTTGGCAATTGAAAGCGAATTCTACGTGGTAGAATGACCGGCGTCTGGCGCTAGCGGAGTCAGGCTCTGCTCCCAAGGAACTCCACGAAGCTGGCAAGTTTCTGTACAACCATTTGGCCGCGCAGCGGTCTGCGAGGCTGGCGAGCAAGTGAGACAAGTGATAGTCGGACCCGAGCGGGTAAATGACTCGCTTGGCCCTAACCCGCCAAGTCGCGCCAGGGTTCTTTGCCTTTTCGTACACCTCGCAGATCATTTATTTGCCCGGCCATGCCTTTGAAAACGCGAACGCCGCCCCGCTCATCGGCGCGAAAACCACCTACGAATCTGTCAGTGGAACCGAAAGATATGCGGCCGCCAAGCCGGCACATCAAGATAAAGGCCGCGCGACGCCAGTTCCTCGCCGCCACGAGTGTAGCCGTCTTCGCTCAATAAATCTTCCAGCCGCCACTGACCAGTCGCGAGGTCTTCAAATGGTAATCGAACATAACACTGGCTCTCGTGCGGCGCGTCGTTTACGGCAATGACCAGCCGCTCGCCGTCGGACGACTCCCAGGCGAAGGACACAAAACAGTCGTTTGTCCAATTGCCCTCCCAGGCCGGCGCGCATTCGAGCAACCGCCAATTTCCCTCACGCGGCAGCGGTCGGCGAAGCACCTGGAGAAGCTTCGCGTAAAACGATGCGAGGTCCGCATCGACCGGCTCGTCAGGCCGGCGGCAAAGATGCGGCGAGACGCGTTGTTTACGTCCCTCGAATTGGCCTTCATGGAAAAACCGCAGCCCCGGCGCGAGAAAGGTGATGACGGCCGCCGCGCGATGCGCCTCCGGCGAAAAAACCGCGGCCGCCCGTGGTTCGTCGTGATTCTCCAAAAACCGCGCCAGCTTGTCTTGATAATCGAGGCCGGCCAGCAAGTGTTCGCGAACCGGCCGGGCGTGGCCTGCTCGCAAACGGTCATAGAGCCGCTTGTCGTAGGCGTAATCAAAGCCCTGTTGTTGCAGGGTCCATTCCAGATCCCAGTAGACCTCAGCCATGAAACAGAAATCGGCGTGCCGCCGCCGCACCGTTTGCGTGGCCGGCGGCCAGAACGGTTCGCTCGGCGTACCCCAGGTTCGCTCAAACACTTCGGGCAAGACGAGCATCGCCATATCGCAACGCAGGCCGTCGCATTGGCCGGCGATGCGCGTCAACTCGTCGATCATCGCTTGCCGCGTCGCCGGATTCGCATAGTTGAGTTGCAAGGTATCGGGCCAGCCGGGAAAGTAGGGGTCGCGGCCGTGGGCGAGCAGCAAGTCGCCCTGTTGGCGATGAACCCAAGTGTAGTTGGCCGGCGCGCGGGCCAAGTCAAGCTCGGTTCCGGCTACGTAAAACTCAGGATACTCTTCGACCCAAGGATGATCCAAGGCGGTATGGTTCGGCACAAAGTCGAGCATCAACCGCAGCCCGCGCTGACGCAGCCGGTCGCGCAGGCGAGCCAGCGCCTCGTCGCCGCCCAAGCGGTGATCGACCGTGTAGCCGGCGATGGCAAAGCCTGAACCCGCGATGTCGGCGTCGCACAAATCGGGGAGCGTTTGCAGAAACTCTTTTCGCCACTCGGCGTTGCCGCGCGAAACCGCCTGCCCCGCCGCCCCCGTTTGCCAAACGCTCAACAGCCAAATCCAGTCGAAGCCGGCCGCCGAAAACCGGTCCAGTTCGTCATCGGGAATGTCGTCAAGCTTGGCCGGCCGGCCAAGCTTGCGCGATAGCTCAGTTAACCAGACCCGCGTATTGATTTGATAAAGCGACGGGTATCGCGGCGGCTTGGTCGGCCACGCTTGGGGCGTGGAAGTTTTCAGATCGGTCTTCGCCATGCTTGCATCACTCCGTCGCCGCCGCCACAGGCTCATTGGCAAGGGCGAGGTTGGCCAGCGCCCGCTTCATAATCCAGCTTAGCTTCCTCGTAAGGGCAATTCGAGCGAATTCCTCAAGCCGGCCGCCAAGCAGTCGTTCAGGATGTTTTGGAGCGCCGCCGTTGTTAGAATGGGAACGTGGGCGTAGTGACTCCGACTGCTAACTGCCGGCGAGTCAAGAGCAACGCTCGAAAGGAATAAAGGTATGAATTGGCGCGATCGCATCAGCGTGAATCCTCGCGTTTGTCACGGTAAGCCGTGCATTAAAGGCACACGAGTATTGGTGTCGGTGGTCTTGGCGGACGTCGCGGCCGGCGAGTCGTTTGACGCGATTATGAGCGGATATCACATTGAGCACGAGGATGTTCAGGCCGCGTTGCATTATGCGGCTGAAATCGTCGATGAAATTGGAATGCGCATTCGGCGGGGAGCAACTCTCTGACCTGGATGCCGTGCATGGGAAGTGCTATCTTTTTTACATGGGTACATCATTCGTTACCATAGACGGAGAACACGGTTTTTGGATGCGCGATGGCATCTTGGAACTGTGGCTTCGCCTGTTGGCCTTACATCTTCCTGAGCCGAACACCTACAACTCCGAGGAAGTGCATCGCGTGACCCGCGAAATACGCGATAGGTGGCTGCTGGCATCCAAGGGTGTTTTCAGCGGCTGCGTGCCCGACTACCTCAAAGAGGCGATCTCAACACCCGACGGAAAAACAGTTGTGGACGCCGCGATCGGCTCCCTCCGAAGCGCGCTAGAACGACAGGAAGCTACCATCAGCAAAAATGTCTTGAACCTCCTTGCGATCGAAGGAGTCTGGCGCCAAGACTTTGAGGCTCGGCGCCTAATCGAAGTCGCCGACGCGTTCGTTGAATTGATGGAAGGGAAGGTCGCCGACACGGTTCAAAGCACCGATCGCATGCCCGGTTGCCGATAGGGAAAAGATTCGTCGGTCTTCGCCCTGCTTCCATCACTCCGCCGCCGCCACATATCCATTGGGAGGGGCGACGTTGGTCAGCGCCCGCTTGCCTTGCGCGAGAACTTGCTCAGGCCGCAGCAGCGTGAACAACTGCATGCCCCGCGCGACGACGCCCGTCCAACCGGTCTGATGGCTGGCGCCCAGGCCGGCGCCGTTGTCGCCATGAAAGTATTCGTAGAACAAGAGCAGGTCGCGCCAGTGCGGGTCGTTTTGGAATTGGTTCGCGCCGCCATAAACAGGCCGCCGGCCGTTGGCGTCGCGCAAGAAAATGGCAGCCAAACGCCGCGTGATCTCCTCCGCGACTTCGTAGAGCGTCTTGCGGTTTCCCGAACCGGTCGGGCATTCGACCGTGAAATCGTCGCCATAGTACAAATAGTATTGCAGCAGTGCCCGAATGATAAGCGCTTGCATCGGCATCCAGATCGGCCCGCGCCAGTTGGAATTGCCGCCGAACATGCCGCTGTCGGATTCGGCCGGCAGATAACCGACGCGATATTCGGCGCCGCCGGCATGGAACACATAGGGATGATCGGCGTGGTAACGCGATAGCGAACGAATGCCATAAGGGCTGAGAAACTCGTTTTCATCGAGCAGGCGAGCCAGCATGCGGCGAAGTTTTTCCTCGTTCAGCACCGCGCCCAGCATGCGGCCGTTTTGTCCGCGCTGGCGAGGGTCGTGAATCGCGGCGACCAGTTCGGGCCGGGCTTCGATAAACCACAGCAGGCGCTGATAGACTTCAGGATGCTTCTCGCGCAACTCGCCTTCAAAGGCGGTCACCGCGCAAAAGGGGAGCAGGCCGACCATCGAGCGGACCTTGAGATGGTGCGATTCGCCGTTGGGTAAGCGGAGCACGTCGTAAAAGAAGCCGTCTTCCTCGTCCCACATCCCTTTTTGGTCGCCGAGGTGCATCATGGCCGAGGCGATCCAGAAAAAATGTTCCGCGAACTTCGATACCATGTCGATATAGCCGTCGTCGGCGAGCGCCAGT
>DASVGM010000697.1:0-2063 GCA_036379555.1 Pirellulales bacterium
AGCCCGTGGCGTCGTTGGGCATGGCCATGTCAAAAACCGCCAAGCTGTCGAGGCGTTTGGCGGCGCTCGATGCCAGCCCTGGCCGGCCGCATTGCGTGCCGTCGGCGTTGGCGAGACGCGCGGCCATCGCGGCAATGCTGCTCGTCGCCGGGGCCTTGGGCGCCGCGACGTTGAATCGCTCTACTGTCGCAGCGCAAGAATTGAAAACGAAAGCGGCCGAAACTCCGCCGCCGGCTGAAAATCCGGAGGCCGGCGACAAAGAGCGCGTACAACCGCCCGCCGCCAAGCCCGACGACGCGCCAAAGGCAGCGCCGCCGGCGACCACGGACGAGCCGGCCGCACCCGCGGCCGACCAGCCTGTGCGCGTGCGGGTCGGACGCGTCAAACGGCACGACTTCACCGTCGAAACCTCACAGCCTTGCCACCTGCAGGCCGCGCGAACGATGGCCGTTTACGCGCGCGTGGCCGGCGAGGTGAAGCGGTTGTTGGTCGAAATTGGCGACCACGTAGTCAAAGGCCAACCGCTGGTGGAGCTTGATTCACCGCAACTGGCGCCGCAGGCCGCTCAGGCTGAGGCCCAGGTGGCCGCGGCCGCGGCGGAACTGGAGCAATCGCGCGCGGCGGTACGTGAGGCCGAAGCCAGACTCGCCTCGTCGGAGGCCGACCGGCAAGGGGCAGAGGCTGAAGTCGAAGCTGCCGAGGTGAAATTAACTTATGCGACGAAACGGCATGCGCGCATCAGAAAGCTTGCCGAGCAAAACGCAGTGCAAGAACCACTGGTCGATACGGCGGAAGAAGACCTGTCGGCCGCCAAGGCCGGAATGAAGATCGCCAAATCGCACTCGGAATCGGTCAAGGCGCTGATCGTCCCACGTGAGGCCGTGGTGGCGGCGGCGCAAGCCGCCGCGAAGCTCGCGGCGGCCCGGCTTCGCGTGGCCGAAGCCGAGCTTGCGCGGGTCAAGCTCCAGGGCGGTGAGACGAAGATCGTTAGTCCGCTGGATGGCGTCGTCATTGAAATGGACGCCCGTGTCGGCGCTTTTGTCGGACGGACGGGCAAGAACGATCGCATTTGTACGGTGGCCGACCTGCGGCAAATGCGCGCGACGGTGCATATTCCCGAAAGAGACGCACTGAAGATCAAGCGGGGCGGTTCGGCGCGAGTCTTTTTCGACGCCTTCCCCGGAAAAATCTTTCCAGCCAAAGTCGACCAGGTCGGCTTCAACATCGGCCCCGCGCGAACCATGAAATTCGAGCTTGCCCTCGCGTCCGACGACGTGGATGTTCGACTCCTTCCGGGCATGGACGGCGCCGCCGCGGTGGCGTTGGAGGTCCATCGTGACGCGCTTAGCGTGCCCTGGATACGGTATACGCATAACGGCGTGCTGAAGGTGGTTGACGGCCGCGTGGAAATAGCGCCCGTCAAGTTCGGGGGCCGATCCCACGATCGGCTGGAGATCCTCTCTGGTTTGCAGGAAGGCGACATTGTCATCATCGATCTCGCCGACGGCCGCCGGCCGCCTAACTGGGAAAAGCGTCCCCATGTAGAGATTGTTGAGCCCGAAGTTGAGTAAGGTATTTCTGGCAGTCGGCGATTCACTCCGCGAACATGTCAATTTGGCGGACTCACAACGCATTGTGAGTCCCGGCGACAACGGAGTCGTGCGGCGTGGCGCACCATCCCCGTGGGGCGGGCCGCCGGCCCGTCCGCCTGGCAGAACGATTTGGCGCGCCAGACAGGCGGGCGATCCATGCACTACAACGCAACGCTGCTTCCGTCACTTTATAACTCGTCCGCCCAGTCTTCCACACTCAATCCGGGTATCGCCTTCAAGTCGCTGCTCACAGTCGTTGAGCTTGCTCGTCAAAGGCCGTCTTGCCCGCCTCTTTCTGACGTTCGCGAAACTCTTTCAACGCTCGCTCGTCGGCCGTGATTCCAGTGCGCCGCTCACACCAACTCTTCCATCGCGCGGCCTTCGGCCAGCACGGCCAAGGGCCGCTCGGCGGCGTCGTAAAACGTGTGGTGAATGTCGATGCCCAGCACATGATACATCGTGGCCAAAAGG
>DASVGM010000698.1:0-2659 GCA_036379555.1 Pirellulales bacterium
CACGGCGGTGCAGTTTCAAGACGCCGACAAAAAAATGCACCCACCCTGCTCACCACACGAGTGTATCCTTCCCTATCTCGACCAAGGTGCCGTGTTTGGCGACATCGACTTCGGCGACTTGCCGATCGATCTCGCCGGAAAGCCGCCGAGCAGCATGAAAAATGGAGCGATCATCCCGTTTGCGATCGCGGTTTTCCGCTGCCCCACAGACCCAGGGCGCGCCGGAGGCAACAATTATCGCGCATGCATGGGATTTGGGCCAGGCATCTATTCGCCCAGCGAAACCCGAGTTTGCGCCGATCCGGGCAACGCGGCCGGTGCATTTGTCAACGGACGTTCCGTGACGCCGGCCGAGTTTCTTGATGGCCTGTCCAACACCGTGATGTTTTCCGAGAGAGTCATGGGCAGCCAAGGCGCCTTTCGGCCCTATTCCGATTTTCTCGTAGCATTGCCGAATATCTGTTCGACAGGTGACGCTATCGCGACATGCGGCTCGCTGCCGCCTGCACTTTACGATGCTTTCGGCGGATCGACGTGGCTCTACGGTGGGTGGCGGCAGACCTGGTACAACCATCTGTTCGCGCCCAACTCGTCCATTCCCGATTGCAATGCCGGGCCGGTTATGGCCGGCGGCGGAAACGGAGCGTACACAGCCCGCAGCTATCATCCAGGCGGCGTCAATTGCGCCATGGCTGACGGATCGGTGCGTTTCGTCTCGGAACAAATTGAAATCGTTGTTTGGCGGGCGATGTCAACCCGTCGCGGCGGCGAGACGCTAGACGCTGCGCGTAATCAGTAATTCGTCAGTAGCAGTGCGGCTTGAGCGCCGCATCGTGTTCTTCGACAACTTATCCCCACAATTAACCTTTGATGCAATGCGCGCGTCGACGCCGGCCTGCGAAAGGCGAACAAAGACAGCGGACGCCGTAGCACCTGTACCGCCCACCGAATGATGGAGTCCCGACGCGTAGGCGGGAATCACGGCTTTGGTTTTCAGGCAAACGTCCCGATCAAAAAACCAAAGGGGTTAGCCAGAGGGCGAAGCTGAATGAGGCGATCGCGATGACCAACAGCGGCGCCAGCGCGAACGTGGCGCACCAAATCACGGCGCATTGCAGCGGATCGAGCGCGGCGATGCCGGACGCGGCGCGCGGCCGCCCCCACAACGACTGCGCCAGGCGGCCTAACGCGAATAGAAACATCGCCAACCAGAGCAGGTTTCTAGGTCCGGAGCCATTTCCTTCCAGAACGAGATAGTAGAGGGTGTCGGCCCAGCGCGCCCAGCCATGCGGCACAATCTCGTCCTGAATGACGGCGCCGACCATCGCCGCCGCCAGCAGCGCCATCCAATAGGCCCGTTCGTGCGGGTACTCGCGGTTCGCTCGCCAGGCGGTGTTCACGTCGCCCGCAGTGTCCCAAGGTCGCGCGCAGCAGCGGTAGGCGGCAACCGTAACGGCCACGCCGATGACGGCCACGGCAAGCAGGTAATCGTAAGCTGAAGCAAGCCTTACGTTCGCCGCCATATAAGGAGAGGCCCGCGACAGCGCGCTCGTCGCCAGCCATTGCTCAAGAGCGCACAAAAGCGCGATGCCGGTTGCGAGCACGGCCGCTTTCAGCCAGCGAAGCCGCGACCATTGAACCGCCAGCCGCCAGAGCACGCCGCAGTTGAACAGGCCCAGGAAAACCGCCGCAGCCGCCCCGCGGATGAAGGGCTGATAGCGCTGCGTCAGCGTCGGAACGGCCGGGAGATGGGCGAAGCGGTACGGCCAGAAGCACCCCGAGTCTTTCAACTCACACACCACATGAATCAAAAACGTGATCGCCATCTGGTCCCAATAGAACACCAAAGCGAGCAGCGCGCCGGCGACGATGGCCAGACCGGAAATCGTTTTACTCCACAGCGACGAGCGGCCAGCCACGACCGAAAAACGCGGCCCGGCGGCGATCAGCAGAAGCAGGCCGAGCAGCGCCAGCCGCAGTTCTCGGCCGACATCAAACCAGACTGCCCAATTGGTTTGTTCAGGCAGCGACAGCAGCCCTGCATCCTGGCATTGCCGCATGACGTAATACGTCGTCCAGAGCAGG
Organism: Pirellulales bacterium; assembly: GCA_036379555.1. GTDB lineage: Bacteria > Planctomycetota > Planctomycetia > Pirellulales > JAICIG01 > DASSFG01. The sequence continues at coordinate 2,086 of DASVGM010000698.1, forward strand.
ATGGCGCCGCTGCGCCAGCCGATCGCGAAGCGCGCGCCCCAGCGTTGTTCGCGCGTCAGGTCATGACGGTCGTGGAAATGACGGTAAAGATCGCGCGCTTGCCGGCCCAAGCCGAGCGCCGCCCAGGCGGAGAGCGCCGCCAACAGTCCCTCGCCGACGGAGCCATTGGCGCGGCGGCTTTCGGCCAGGCCGAAGGCGATGCCAAAGACGCAGACGAACAACCCGCGAATGGTGAAGCGAAAGGAGTGTCGCGTCGCGGCGGCCTGTGCCGGCTCGTTTGCGGTTTGCGGCTGGTCCATTTTCGTCTACCACGCTGAGAGGCTACCTGAAAACTCATATTCGACCATGTAGGTTGGGCGTTGCCCACCGTGAATTCCTGGCGGGCGATGCCCACCCTACGGGCTGTTTTTCGGATAACCTCCTTTTTTTGCACGCCTGTTCCACATCCCGACAAACGCCCCGCCCGGAGGCGGCGCGAATAATGAACCCTCCAAGCCAACCGCGTGGTAGAAAAGCAGAATGCGGGCGGCCAGCGGGGGCAAACGCGCGATAGCCGGCGAGTCGCACCAGAGGA
>DASVGM010000699.1:0-3652 GCA_036379555.1 Pirellulales bacterium
CCAACCCCAGTTTCATTCAATTCGTAAAATCAATCCCTTGTTGGACTTAATGTCGCTTGCGTCGAGCAAAGTGGCGCTGTCCAACTAGGAAGCCTATCCTATACGGTGGCGCCCGAAAACTGGGCGTGGACAAAGCCTTACCGACATGGCGAATCGGCCGCTGTTTCGCTATCGCCGCCCGCCAGCGCCACCAGCACCATGCCGTGCTTGTTGGCGAAGCGAACGACTTCGCTTTCGTCGACAATCACGGTTTTGCCGGCTTCCACGGCCAGACACGAGGCCCGCGCGGCACGCATGGTTTCGAGCGTTAACAGGCCCACGGTTGGCACGTCGAAGCGCATGTCTTGTGCCGGCTTGGCCACCTTGACCACGGTGAAGCCGCCTTGCTTGCACAACTCACCGGCGCGGCGAATACATTGATCGGTGCCTTCCACCGCTTCCACGGCCAGTGCCGTCGCGCCCTTGACCGCCACACTTTGGCCCACGTCAAGCTGGCCGATCGATTTCGCCAGACGCCAGCCAAACTCAATATCGCGGAGCTGCGCCTCCGATGGGCCGCGCCGCGTCAATTGCCCGTATTTCACCAACAACTCCGGAGCAATATCTGTGGGAGGGAAAAAAGTAATTCCGTCAGCGGCGTACACACCCAGCAAGGCGTTCATCAGGGTGTCGTCGCGCAGGTCGCGCCGCCGCAGCAAGAAATGCTGGTAGAAGGCGCGGAAGGTTCTCCAGTCGGGCAGATGCTTGAAGATCATGCCCCGCTGATAGAGCAGGTGCTTGTGAATCTTGCCCGCCACCACGGCCCGCCGCACGCCATGACGCCGGAAGTGGCGGCTGGCGTGGCCGACCTTGCCCAACCCAATCCAACCGAACGACGCGCACACCTGGGCCAAAGCCGGATCGGCGTGGTCTTTCACACCCAGGCAGAACACCTCCAAGCCCTGCCGCGTCATGGCCTCGGCCAGAATCAAAGGGTAGCGGCCCCACCCCGCCATCAGCCCCACGCGCTCGGCTGTCGCCACTTTGCCGCTGAATGTTTCCATCGCTAACTGACTTGCCTGCTCGTTCTTGATCGCGAGGGATGCTGAGAGACGATCCAAAAACACCCGGAGGATGGCCTTCCCAGGCCGTCCCGTCACCACACTACGCCACCTGCTCCTGGTCGTTGAGCGTTTCGAGCCGAGCCACCGCGGCTTCGAGCGCTTTGAGCTGACGCCGCATGTCGGGCAGCTTCGCGATGGCGGCGAAAATCAGCTTCTGCTCGCGCTCGGGTCGGGCCGGAATGCCAAACACCATCGTGTCGGCCGGCACGTCGTTGGGCACGCCGGCCTTCGCCCCCAGCACGGCGCGATCGCCAATATGCACGTGATCGCGCACGCCGGCCTGGCCGGCCATCACCACGTAGTCGCCCGTGGTGGTGCTGCCGGCGATGCCCACCTGCGAGCAGAGCATATTGTGGCGGCCGATGCGGCAGTTATGCCCGATCATCACCAGGTTGTCGATCTTCGTCCCCTCGCCAATCATGGTTTGCCCGTAGGTGCCGCGATCGATCGTCGTGCAGGCGCCCACCTCCACGTCGGCCCCCAACTCCACGAAGCCCAATTGGGCCGATAGTTGGTGTTTGCCGCCGCTGGAAGCGTAGCCGAAGCCATAAGCCCCCAGCACCGCGTTGGCGTGAATGACGGTACGCGGCCCGACAACGGTGTTTTCGTAGAGCACGGCGTTGGGAAAAACGGTGACCTGCTCCGCCACTTGGCAGCCGGCCATGATCCGCGCGCCGGCGTGAATGGTGCTGCCGGCGCCGATCGTCACGTCGTCGCCAATCGTGGCGCCAGGGTAGACATCGACATCGTGGCCCAACCGCGCCGTCGGGCTGACCTGCGCCGCCGGGCTGACGCCGATGCGCGGTGGCGTTCGCACTGGATGGAAGAGGCGGACGATTTTTGAAAACGCGGCATGCACGTCGTCGGTCTGAATGGCCGGCAATCGAGGAGGCGGCAACGTGCGCGGCACCACCACCGCCCTGGCGCGGCACTGATCGAGACGCGGCAGCCGGTCCAGAGAGTCGATGAAGGTAATCTCGTATGGCCCGGCGGTCGCCAGCGTCGCCGCGCCTTCAATTTCAATTTCGGCCGGACCAAGCAGCGCTCCCCCCACCAATTTCGCTATTTCCGACAGTTTAACTGCCATCGCGAGTCCTTTCACCTCGGGCCGTGGCGGCACGTTGTTTCAACATCTTGTCTTGCCGACGCCAATTCTCATCGCACGGGCGGGGCATGCTAACCCTTTCAGCAGGTCAAAGCAAGAGCAAGGCGCGGCTAAAAAAGCCGCAGCATTTGACGAAACCCGGAAGTGACCGCCTGCGGATTCAACACCACCTGCCAGCCGACGCAAGCGGCCAGCACGAAACAACTCAAAGCCAAAACCACTCCCCAGGCGTTGGCGGGCGACTCCGCCGCGCGCAGCCGGCCGGCAAGCGACTGTTGCAGTCGCTTCCACCCGGCGAAGCTTTGCTCCGCCCCAGTGGCGACCAAGGAGACATTCTTTAACGCCGGACTCGATTCAATGAAAAACTCCACATCCAATTTCGGCAGAGACAGGCTGGCGCCCGCCCAGCGCGCTTCCGCGTCCAGCTCGTCCAACACGTCGGCCAAGAGCGGTCGCAAACGCTCGGCCGTGAAGTTGTAAATCGTCAGCCGCGGCCGCGTCAGCAAGGCCGCCAGCGAGACACTCAAACTGTACATCACCAGCAGCAAAAGCCACACATAACCCTGATACGCGTAAATGGCTTGTTCGGGCAACAACAACTCGACCGGGCCCACCAGCACCATGCCCGACACGCCCACGCCCAGCGCCGTCAAATCTCGCGCCCCCGACACCAGGAAGGGGCGCTTGGAAAGATTGATGCACGCCAGCACCAACAGATAGACCGTCAGCGGGCCAAGTGCCAAACATAAACGAAAGCCGTCCATAAACCTGATCGTAACGTAAGGCACGCCACTTGCGAAGCCGCCGGCGCTAGTCCAACACATAAGGGCCGCCGGGTTGGTCTTCATGCCGTATTTCATCAACGGGCTGGCGGCGTCCCTCGCCGGCATAGAGACGGTTGGGGCAATTAAAGACCCAGCCCGGCGCGTCGCTCACGTTCTTATAAGCGTGAACCACCCCCGGCGGAATGATCACGGCTTGCATGTTCGACTGGCCCACGACCACGCTCAGTCGCTGGCCATAGGTGGGCGATTGCGGCCGGGCGTCCCAGAGATAGAGCTTAAAATCACCGGGGCCGACGAAGGCGAAATAATCCGATTGATCGACGTGTTCATGCGGGCCGCGCGCCACGCCCGGCAAGGTTTGGCTGACATAAGCCATTTGCGGCCAATCACCGCCGGCCAGTTCATCGTGCCGAAAAAGCTCGATCAACCAACCGCGCGCGTCGTTGAATTGCTTCAACGGTTTGAAAATAACACCCTGGATGGATTGTGCTTCAGACATGGCAAGGCATTGTGGCAATGATTCTGTCTCTGCCCGCGTGCAGCCCCCCCGCAGGGTCTGCGCCAACGACGATCAAGGTGTCGCAGGCAGGCGATGTTACTTTTGTTCCGCCACTACCGGGCTCGCCCCGGTAGAGCGCATGATTGACCGCCAAATCGCG
>DASVGM010000700.1:0-12615 GCA_036379555.1 Pirellulales bacterium
TTTGCGCAGCCCAGGCCCATCCTCCCCGAACGCGTGAAGACGTCGCATTCCTGCCCGCGCATGGTATATACTACCGACCCAGGTTATCGTCGCGATCGATTTGCGGTTAGAATATCCGCTATTCAATTGGCGTCAAATGCGCCGGCCCACAGGTTTCGCGGCTCCCCATGCCCGACTGGTCATTTCAAACCGTCTTTCGTCCCGCGATCGTCGCGTTGGGCGTCGAACGCGGTCGTCGGCTGGCGCTGGGTGGTATGGGGCTGTTGTCGCGCCTGCCGCTGGGCACGCGCGTGATTCAACTGCTGGGACATACTCAGCCCGACGCTCGCCTGATGATCGAACGAAACGGGCTTCGCTTCCCCGCCCAAGTCGGCCTGGGGTGCCATTTTGATCCGCAACTTCTGGCCACACGGGCTTTGGCCGAGTTTGGTTTTGGGTTTTTGGAAATTGGCCCGATTAAGACGTGCCCGGCGGCCCGTGCCGGCGCCGTCTATCTTGACGCCGCGGCAGAATCGTTTCGATTGGTTCCTCCTCAATCGGCTCTCACGCCCGCTGCCGCTCGTGCATGCCTCGTGCGCGCGGGTCCACTCGCTTTGTCCGTGTTTGCGCGTGTCGAGCCGTCGTCGCCTGAAGAGGCGAAGCAGATGGTCGCTGTTCTCAGCGCCAGTGTCGCCGGCTTTGTGACGCCCATCGGTTACCTCGACGACATGCTTGCCGCACTTGCCGGCGCCGATCTAACCGATCGGGAGCAACCCGCACTATTCGCGGCGGTCGACGCTGAGTCATGGATGGATGAATCACGTCGAAAGCATTGTGTTCAAGCGGTCCACGACGGGCAGATTAGCGGCGTTGTCGTCGTCGCGGCGGCTGGTGACGTCGCCGAGCGAAAGATCGGCAAAGCAGGTTTTACCGAGGCCCTGGAAACGACCCGCGATGCTCGCGCGGCCTTGGGCGCGGCGCCTCTCATCATTGGCGCGGCGGGCATCCATTCTCCGGCTGATGCCCTCGATTACCTAGCGGCGGGGGCCGACCTGCTGCAAGTCGATTCCGGCCTGTTCTTCGCCGGCCCCGGCTTGCCCAAGCGAGTGAACGAAGCGCTGCTCTACCTCAAGCAAGAAACCGAGCGGCGACCCAACGAGAGCGCCGTTCTCCGACCCGGCGGCGAATCCTGGTTTTGGGCATTACTCATGGGGCTGAGCATGCTGTTTGGCGGAATCCTGGCCCTGGCCATCGCCAGCACGCGCGTGGTGATGCCTTACGATGAAACCATGAGCGGACTCACGCGCCAACGACTTGTCGAGATCAACTCGCGGCTCCTGTCGTTTATGACGCACGACCGCGTGTCGTTGGCCGGCACCATGTTGGCCGTGGGCGTCTTATACACGGCGCTGGCGTATTCTGGGCTGCGGCGCGGATTGCATTGGGCCTATCTGTCGGTGGTGGCGTCGGCCTTGTCGGGGTTCGCGAGTTTCTTCACGTTCCTCGGTTTCGGCTATTTCGATCCGTTTCACGCCTTTGTGACGGCGGTGCTTTTTCAGTTTCTGGTGTTGACCGTTCATGCTCATCTGCCGACCCGGCATGAGATGCAGCCGCCCAATCTGCACAACGACTGGCGTTGGCGGGCCAACTTGTGGGGGCAACTGCTGTTTGTCGTTCATGGCGCGGTGTTGATCGTGGCGGGCTTGGTAATTTCGACGGTTGGCATGACCAGCGTGTTCGTGCCGGAAGACCTGGAGTTCATGGAAACGTGCGCCGCCGACCTCGTTGAGGCCCATCCCGGACTGGTGCCGTTGGTCGCCCACGATCGCGCGACGTTTGGCGGCATGCTGATTGCTTGCGGCGTGGCCACGCTCTTGCCCGCGTTATGGGGTTTTGGGCGTGGCCAGGCATGGCTTTGGTGGGCGTTGATGTTGGCCGGCAACATCGCATACTGTTCGGCCATATTGGTGCATTGGTTCGTCGGCTATCACAGCCTCAAGCACCTGCTGCCCGCCTACGGCGGCCTGGCCTGGCTCTGGGCCGGTGGGTTGGCGAGCTATTGGTTTATGGCGGCCCCAACGAGTGTCGCCGAGCGGGAGTGGCGAGGGAGGTTGTAGGCCGGATTCTTCACGCGTCCTCGTAACGATTATAAAACCGGCTCGCCCGCGGTCGAGCGATCGAATAGAATGAATGGATTGGCCCACCGCGAGGAACGAACGATGCCCAGCCCATTTCCCGGCATGGACCCTTACCTGGAGCAATCTGGGGCATGGGGAGATTTTCACCTTGAATTCATAAGCTGTCTGCGGAGCGAGCTGCGCCGCCAACTGCCAAGCAACTACAACGCCCGAATTCAAGAGCGTGTCACCGTCATCGAGTCGTTCGAGGTGCCGCCGCGGTCCTACGAGCCTGATCTGATGGTGGCTCGGCGAAAGGGCGCCGCGGAACCTGCCGAACGCCGTCCTGGCGCCGCGCTGCTCGAGCCGGTGACGGTGCCACTGATCCTGCCAGAAGAGGAAGAGCGACAGCATTACATCGAGATCTACGATCAACCGGAGCAGATATTGGTGGCGGTCGTCGAATTGCTATCGCCCACCAACAAGCTTTCTCACGGGCGCGAGCAATACCTTTTGAAGCGCGACGCGGTTTTGCGGCAAGACGTTCACCTGATCGAGCTTGATTTGTTGGCGTGCGGGCAACGTCTGCCTACGGCTGAGCCCTACCCGCAGGACGATTACTATGCCTTCGTGGCGCGTGCCGATCAGCGGCCGCTTTGCGACGTTTATCATTGGTGCGTGCGTCAGCCGTTGCCGCCGGTGCCGATTCCGCTGTACGCCGGCGATGCCGACGTGATTGTGGAACTGCAAAGTGTTTTTACCGAAGCGTTCGCACGCGGCGGTTACGAAGAACGTCTGCATTACGGTATTGCGCCGCGCGCTCGCCTTTCACAGGCCGACCGCCAATGGGCCACGGAGCTTGCCGCGACCGCGTGGCGCGGAGGGGAGTGAGAGGCTATCCGAAAACCGCGCGACATTTCCGGAGGATGTCCTTCCCGGGCCGTCCAGTAGTGACCGAATGTGACAGCCCGTAAAGCCGGCCGGCAATGATTGGCGGAAAAGGAACCAAGCATTATGGGACGCCTTCTTACCATCGCACTCATGGCGGCCGCGATTGGCGGCGTATTGGGTGCCGTCATTGGCGCCGCGCTGCTGGCGACCATCGCCCCGCTGTCTGAGTATTCCGGCTGGTTCATCGCCGTCTGCGCCGCGCTGACCGCGGCGGCGGCGGCGCCCATCGCCGTGCTTGCCATGCGCGGCAAACGCCCGAACGGCGCGGACTCGCGTGTCCGCCTGGCTGTGGCGCTGTTCGGCGGCGCCGCCGGCGCGGCCGTCGCGCCAACGCTTTTCGGCGATCATCCCGCGGGACGGCAACTGCTTTGCGTGGCCGGCGGCGCGTTGCTGGCAGCCTGCCTGATGGGCCTGGTCGCTCGAATTCGCGGCCAGGCGACCGCGGAGCCGCGCGACGGCTCACCGAGGCGCTGGTTTCAGTTCACGCTCGGATCGCTTTTGGCGTTGACGTTTTTGAACTACCTGGGGTTGTCCCGCACGGCGATCACCGACGCTGGGCTGAAGCACTTGGAGGGTGTAAAACACGTCGGGGGATTTGATTTTAGCCAAACCGAGGTTACCCCAGCCGCCGTTCAGCGGCTTGAATTAACCTGGCGGCGGCAGCGCGAGTGACACGTTTTATTTCATCGACGGCACATGGCGTTTGCACCATTTATCGTCGAAGACCAAGGATGCTTCGGCTGACGGCCCGGCAGAGTGCCCGCGTACGGTGGAGCGGGAGTGGCTTGCGCAAAATCGGTTGCCATGCCCCGACTTGTTTGATACTGAATTCATTCCGCCGCGATCGGGGCTTGCCCCCGTCGAGCGCTGACTGACTGGCTAGATGTATGGCGCCAAACGCGTCCCCGTTTTCGCGTTGCCTCCGCCGCCTTTGGCGGCGGAGGCAACGCGAAAACGGAAAGAATCTGTCGGGGGGAGTTGATTCTAGCCAGTCAGTCAGCGCTCCCACCGGGGCAAGCCCGGCGGTGGCGGTGCGGAACAAGAATCTCAACTCATTATCGTGTTAAAGCCGGGCATTGTGCGCACGCCAGAGCGGGAGTACTGCGAGGTACGAACGGCAGTCGATCATCCTCATCTTTGCCACAGCCGCGTTTCCACTTTTCCTTCGCGGGTAATCCAGCCGCGATACATGCCGTCGCTGTTTTGCGCGGATGAAAAACGGCCGCCGGCGTCGAGCGCGATGGCGCCGCCGTTGCCGCCGGCGTCTTTGAGTTGCCGGTTAATTACCTGATCGACGGCTTCTTCCACCCGGCAGCCTTTGTATTTGACCAAGGCGTTGATCTCGTGGGCGACGGCGAAGCGAATGAAGAATTCACCGTGCCCGGTGCAGGATACGGCACAGCCTTCGTTGTCGGCATAGGTGCCGGCGCCGATGATGGGTGAATCGCCGACGCGTCCGAACATTTTGCCGGTCATGCCGCCGGTGGAAGTGCCGGCCGCCAGATTCCCCTGCCGGTCAAGCGCCACGGCGCCCACCGTGCCCCAACGCCGCGGGGGCGAGTGCGCGTCGTTGGCCGACTGTTTTTTGGCGGTTGTTCGCCAGTGCTCTTCAATATCTTTCCAGCGCGACAAGGTCCAAAAGTAGCTGGGATCGACAATCTCCAGGCCGGCCTTGGTGGCGAACACTTCCGCGCCGCGTCCGCCCAGCAGCACATGAGGCGATTTTTCCATGACGGCCCTGGCCGCCGCGATGGGGTTTTTCACAATGGTAACACCGGCCACCGCTCCAGCCCGTTTCTGTTTGCCCTCCATGATCGAGGCATCAAGTTCGTTGCGTCCTTCATGGGTGAAGACGGCGCCCTTGCCGGCGTTGAACAAAGGCGAATCCTCCAGCACCTTGATGGCCGCTTCCACGGCGTCGAGGCTGGTCGCCTTCTCTTCGGCCAGTTGCTTATGGCCGGCTCGCAGCGCGGCGGCCAAAGTTTCGCGCAGGGCCAGCGCATGTTCTTCGCTGACCTGGTCTTCATCGTCGGCGATGCCGCCATGAATGGCGAGCACCACGTTGGCGGCGGCCGGTCGCTCCTCGGCGGCGGAAGTTCGCGCGCCGTCACCACTGGTGGCGATCGTCATCAATGTCCCGATCCAAAACAAGAGGGAAAAACGTCGGCAGGAAAACGCATGGCGAAAGTTCAAGCGGCCGGCTCCATTGCTAGTCTCATCAAAACTCGATACCGCGATCATAGCATAACCTGCCCGTGTTTCGCATCTATCGCCACGCAGCCGATTGCCAGCCCGGATCATTCACCGCCCTCAATACGGTCGTCGCACACTGCGTAGCGGAACTACTCCGAAAATAGCCCTGGTTTTCATCATTCAGGGTGCCGCGGAGCGGAATGACAACTCGTGAGAATTCTGGCCGTAACTTGCCACCACGGCCCGACTTGTCACAAAGCCGGTTACACACGGGCGGCGAAACGATTGAAGAGCCCGGTGACGATGAACGGCCCGGATAAGGTCTTTTTTCGAGACGGAACAAAAAATGTGGCGGCCGAGCGCGCGCTTCCCCGCACCGCCTACGTTTAACAATAAGACGCCGCCTCCCTCCGATACGCCCAAGCGGTATCGCACAGCGTCGCCCAGCGGGAACGTCCCGGTACCCGTTGGCCGTTGTGCGGTACCGCCTGGGCGTCGGGTTGTTGCGCGGCCTCCAATCCGTTTTGGGATGGCCTGCGAATGCTATCCTCCAGGCGCGCCACACCATGGAGCGGGGCGCATCGATCGAAAGTCACGAGCACAACCAAAGCCAACCGTTTGAGTTGGCCTCCGCGAAACTCTTGAAGCTCACCACACAGAGTAGAATCCCGCCGGCATGGCTCCTGCTTGGCATCGCGATCTGGACCGTAAGTTCGCCGGTTCGGGGTGACGATACCGAGCCGTCGGGCGTGGGCGTGTTCTCACTCGGTTCAGACGACCCGCGGGCGTTTCAGGGCTTTAACCTGATGTCGCCGCTGAATTCCTCGCGGACCTATCTGTTCGACATGCAAGGGCGCGTCGTACGGACGTGGCGAAGTGATTGTTCGCCGGCGCTGTGTCCGTACTTGCTCGAAAACGGCCGCCTGCTGCGCGCCGGTTCGATCGGCGACGAGGCTCAAATCTTTGGAGCCGCGCCAGGAGTCGGCGGCCGTTTGCAAATGTTCACTTGGAATGGCGGCCTGGTTTGGGACTTTCGCTTTTGCAACGCCAGGCAAATCCAGCATCATGACGCCCTGCCGCTGGCCAATGGCAACGTGATGATGATCATTTGGAACCGAAAGACCGTTGCCGAGGCGCTTGCTGCGGGCCGAAGGCCGGAACTGTCCGGCGACGATCACCTGCTCGTCGACGCACTTGTCGAAGTCAAACCCACCGGCCGGAGAATCGGCGAGGTGGTTTGGGAATGGCGCCTCTGGGATCACCTGGTGCAAGACTTTGGTCGTGACAAGCCGAATTATGGCAGCGTGTCCGATCATCCGGAACTGGTCGATCTCAACTTCGGCGACGAGGCCAACGCCGATTGGACGCACGCCAACGGCGTGGCCTACAACGCGGCGCTCGACCAGGTGATGCTCAGCGTGCATCACTTCAACGAATTCTGGATTATCGATCACAGCACCACCACCGCCGAAGCCGCCGGCCACACTGGCGGTCGCGGCGGCAAGGGCGGCGATCTGCTTTACCGTTGGGGCAACCCGCGCGCGTATCGCGCTGGAACGGAAAAGGACCAAAAACTGTTTGGCCAGCATCATGCCCATTGGATCGACCGCGGCCTGCCGGGCGAAGGGCATGTGCTGGTATTTAACAACGGGCTACGGCGACACGACGGCGCGTATTCTTCCGTTGATGAGATTGCGTTGCCGGTCGATTCGCGTGGTGGCTACCGGCATCGGCAGGGCGCGGCTTACTTACCCGATGGTCCGATGTGGAGCTACACCGCGCCCAAAAAGACCGATTTTTATTCGAACTACATCTCCGGCGCCCAACGGCTGCCGAACGGCAACACGCTAATCTGTTCGGGCGCCGACGGCGCATTCTTTGAAGTTACGCGTGAAAAAGAGATTGTGTGGAAGTTCGTCAACCCTATCCGTGGCGACCGCGGGGCGCCGAGCGGATTTGGCCCGCCGCCGCGCCCCGGCGACGTGCTATCGCCGCTGGCGCGCGTCTTTTTGGAAGTCTCGCCGCGTCAGTCCGCGCGGCTCGACGAGCTGCAACGCGAGGTCGACCGCCAGCTTTCCTTGATACTCTCGGCAAACCAACAAACGCGATTCAACGCGCCGGCATCCGGCCGTGGCGATGATTCCTACCAACCGGGCCAAATATTGCCGGGAGCAGAGCGGCGGCGACTGCAACTCTCCGCCGAGCAAATGCGAATGTTGGCCAAGGTGCAACGCGAAGTTGACGATCAGCTTGAGCGCATTCTGACTGAGACGCAACGCCGACAGATGAAGAGCCAAGTCGTGTTGCCGGGCTATCCACCGAGCCGGTTCGATGCCGACGCCGACCGCCATCCGCCGGTCGCGGACGCCTTCCCGCCGGTCAGCGCGTCAACGGGCGCCATGCCGGTGTTTCGCGTCTACCGCTATGCCGCCGATCATCCGGCTTTGCTAGGCAAAGACCTCATTGGCGGCCAAACGATTGAAGAGCTTGACGGCGATTAACGGCCCGGATCATGCCTCTTTTCGCGGGGAAACTCAAAAAGCGGGGCCGAGCGCGCGCTTGCCGGCGCCGCCCGCGTTTAACAATAAGACGCCGCCTCAATCCGAACGTCCATGCGGTATCGCATAGCGTCGTCCAACGGGAACGTCCCGGTACCCGTTGGCCGTTGTGCGACCCGCCTGGCGTTCGGATTGGCGCGCCGGTTTTCCCGGAGGCTATCCGAGAATCTCGATTTAGTTGCTATGGAGCGATTGTGGGGCGGCTCGCCGAGCCGTCTTGCGCATCAGACGGGCCGGCGGCCCGCCCCACATTTGAGTTTTCGGACAACCTCTCACCAATGGGGCGTCAGCGGCTCTTTGCCGCCTTCTCGGCATGGATTGCCGCATGCCGTACAGCGGATTTGCCCGGCGCCCAACCACGCGCTCGCGCCGCGTCAGGCCCCTGTTGCAACCGGCACAAAAATCATTTTTAGCAATCTGGAGTTTGTTCCTATTTTTTAGTTGTCGAATCTAAAACTCGTGCCTTAGATGGAATGACCGGGACCATCACATATCACATAAGTGAGAATCTACTATGTGGGGGTTCTTCCCGCGGTCTGTTGTTCTTTCGTCACTCGTCAAGTTCGGCCGGCCCAAATCGCGGCGGCAGGGCAAACGGCGCGGCCGCCATGCTCGAATTGCCGAACGCCTGGAGACGCGCCGGCTTTTAAGTTCCGACCCAATCGTCACCGTCGATTCCAACTTCGGCGATTTTCAGATTGAGTTGCGCCCCGACGTCGCTCCCCAGACGGTCGCCAATTTCCTGCAATACGTGGAGAGCGGCGCCTACACCAATACGATCTTCCATCGTTCGGTGCCGGGCTTCGTGGAGCAGACCGGCGGTTATACGTCGTCCAGCAGCACGTTCACCAGCACGTCGCAATTCACCACGATCCCCGCCAATGCGGCCATTCCGCTGGAATATGACCTGCCGAATATCGCCGGCAGCGTGGCCATGGCGCGCACCAGCGATGAGAATAGCGCCACCGACGAATGGTTTGTAAACCTGGCCGACAACTCCACGCAATTGGGCCCGGGCGGCAGCGACCAATATGGCTACGCCGTCTTCGGCCAGGTTTTGGGCAACGGCATGCAAGTGCTCAATGCCATCGCCGCGCTGCCGGTCGACAACGCCGACAACGCCGCCTTCAGCCAATTGCCGGTGGGAGCCAACAACGAGCTTGCGGTCATCAGCTCGATTACCATCGACAGCATCGACGGCACGGTTTTTAGCGATACCAACGGCAACGGCACGCTCGATGCGGGCGAACAGGGCGTGGCCGGGCGAACGCTGTTCGTCGACCTGGCAGGAACCGGCGTCTATCAATCGGGCGACCCCACCGCCACCACTGATGCCACCGGCAACTTTTCTTTCTCCGGTATCACGCCCGGAACGTATAAAGTCTACGAAGAGCTTCCCTCGAACGTGAGTCTGGAAATGCCCAGCCAGACGGTCACCGTCGCGGCCGACGAAACGGCTTCGGGCGTCAACTTTGCCGAGCAACCTTCGATCAAGGGAGTGGTCTTCAACGACACGAACGCGAACGGCACACTCGACTCGGGCGAGACCGGCGTGGCAGGCGCCACGGTGTTTCTCAACAACGACGGCACCGGCGCTCCCGATGCCAGCAACCCCTCCACCGTCACCGATTCCAACGGCAATTACTCGTTTTCGCTTTTAGCGCCCGGGAACTACAAAGTCGCTGTCGTGCCTCCGACGGGAACGACAATCAGCACGACGAACCTCGCCGTCACCGTGACCGCCGGTGGCGCCGTCCAAACCGTCAACATCGGCGAGGTGCCGCCTTCCATCGCCGGCACCGTGTTTACCGACGTGAACGACAACGGCACGTTCGACACCGGCGATGTTGGCATCGCCGGACGCACCGTGTTCATCGACCAGGACGGCAGCGGCAAGGCCGACGGCGCCAATCCGCAAACCACCACCGATTCCGTTGGCAACTTCACCTTCTCCGGACTGGCAGCCGGCTCGTACACTGTGGACGAGGTGCTGCCCAGCGGAGGAACTTTGACCACGCCGGCGCAGACCGTCACCGTCACGACCGGGCAGACCACGTCAGGCGTGGTGTTCGGCGAGTTGCCGTCGATCAGCGGCACGGTTTTCGCCGATCTCAATGGCAACGGAACGATGGATACCGGCGAGCCGGGCCTTGCCGCCCAGACCGTATTCCTAAATATCGACGGCAGCGGCAAGCCCGATTCGAGCAACCCCTCGACCACCACGGATGCCAGCGGCAAGTTCGCCTTCGGCACGGAGCCGGCCGGCAGCTATACCGTCGAAGAAGTGCTGCCCGACAACGTCACGCTTTCAACCCCCGCCCAGACCGTCACGGCGAACGCCGGCTCGACCGCCTCAGGCGTATTGTTTGGCGAGTTGCCGTCAATCACCGGAACCGTTTTCACCGACACCAACGGCAACGGCGTGCTCGATTCAGGCGAGACGGGCGTGGCCGGCCAGACCGTGTTCTTGGACATCGATGGCTCAGGAGCGCCAGACTCGAGCAACCCGTCTACAACCACCGACGCCAATGGCAACTATGACTTTCTGGGCCTCGCGCCCGGCAACTACCCGGTAACGGAGGTCGTTCCGTCGGGCGTCACGTTGACGACCAAGCTGCAAACCGTGACCGTGGCCGCCGGACAGACCGCATCTGGTGTCAATATCGGTCAAGGCACAAGCTCGACCAGCACGAGCAATGGCGCTAGCACAAGCGCCGGCTCGGGCACAGGAAGCATTTCGGGCGTCGTCTTCGACGATTACAATCTGAACGGCCAACTCGATAGCGGCGAACCGGGCGTGGGCGGCCAGGTTGTCTTTCTCGATATCGATGGCAGCGGCGCGCCTGACAGCGGCAACCCTTCGACCACGACCGACGGTAACGGCAATTTCTCCTTCACCGGCCTGGCCGCTGGCACGTACGCCGTTGACGAGGTGATTCCTCTGGCCGGGGCCGTAACGATCACCACTAGCCCTGTTTCCATTACGCTCACCGCCGGGCAAAATGCGACCGGCGCGAATATTGGCGATGCGGTCGCAACCGCCGTTGTGCCGGTCGCGGTTTCCACTGTCGCTCCGCCCGCCGCCAGCGCCCCCGACGCCGCCTATATCAACGCGCTCTACCTCGACATCTTAGGTCACGCGCCGGACGCAGACAGTTTGACGTATTGGCAGCAACAGCTTGCCTCAGGAACCAGCCGCGATAGCGTGGCCGGCGATATTTGGGATTCAACCGAGCACCGCACGGCGCAGGTCGAGCAGTTCTACCACGACTTTTTGGGCCGAGCCGCGGATGCCGCCGGCTTGCAGTTCTGGATCGACAGCTTCAATAGTTGGGGCAACGAACAGTTCGACGCGGCCGACTTTTTCGGCTCGCCCGAATTCCAAGGCATTCACAGTAATTCTCCGACCGATCTTGTCGATGCGCTGTACAGCGACGTCGAGCTTCGGCCGGGCAACGCCAGCGACGAAAGCGACGCGGCCGGCGAAATCGCCAGCGGCGCCAATATGACGCAAGATTGGTACAACGTCATTTACGGTTTTATCTACGGCCAAGAAGCGAGCACGGACATTACCAACTCTCTCTACGCCGCCTTCCTGCGCCGCGCGCCCGACAGCGCCGACTTGCAGGCGGCGGTCAGCGGGCTTGACTCGCGCGCGGAAAACGCCGACCAATTGGCCATCTCGCTGCTCTCGTCCGACGAGTTTTACAACGATGTCACCGGCAATGCGGCCGCGCAGATAACGAGCGCCGCCGACACGGCCTTCACCGAGGGCACGGCCGGAACCTTCACCGTCACGACCAGTGGCCTGCCCGTTGGTACGATCACCGAATCCGGAACTTTACCCGGCGGCGTGACCTTCACTGACAACGGCGACGGTACCGCAACCCTAGCCGGTACGCCCGCCGTAGGCAGTTCAGGCAAGTACGATCTCACGCTGAGCGTCGAAAATGGCGTGGGCGCGGCGGCAACGCAGAGTTTTGAGCTTTCCGTCTTGGCCTCCCCCGCGTTCACCAGCGCCGACAGCGCGAGCATGACGGAAGGAACCGCCGGCACGTTCACCATTACGACCACGGGCACGCCGGCCGCGGTCCTCAGTCAAACAGGATCACTTCCCACAGGGGTCACGTTTGTCAACAACAACGATGGCACCGCCACGCTGAGCGGCACGCCGACCGCCGGTTCCGCGGGGACTTATGATTTGACCGTCAATGCCACTAACGGCATCGGTTCGTCAGCCACTCAGAATCTGACCTTAACAGTAAACGCCGCGAGCAGTCCTGCGGCGGCGCCCGCCTTTACCAGCGCCGACAGCGCGAGCCTCACGGCGGGCACGGGCGGCACCTTTACCATCAACGCGTCGGGTTCGCCCACGCCGACCATAACCGAGGCCGCGACCGACACGCCCGTGACCGGTGTCAGCCTAGGCGCCAGCGCCGCTGGCAGCGCGATTTTGACGGTCGGCAGCACGACGCCGGCCGGCACCTACACACTGAACTTCAACGCCGACAACGGCGATGGAGAAGCGGCGACGCAGGCGTTCACGCTCGTTGTCGGTGCGGCAGCGGCGGCGCCCGCCTTCACCAGCGCCGACGGCGCGAGCTTCACGGCCGGCACCGGCGGCACGTTTACCATCAACGCGTCGGGTTCGCCCACGCCGACCATAACCGAGGCCGCCACCGATACGCCCGTGGCCGGGGTCAGTCTGGGCGCCAGCGCCGCTGGCAGCGCCATTTTGACAGTCGACAGTACGACACCGGCCGGCACCTACACACTGAACTTCAACGCCGACAACGGCGATGGAGAAGCGGCGACGC
>DASVGM010000701.1:0-6695 GCA_036379555.1 Pirellulales bacterium
CGCGGCGTGCGAGGCAATCCGCTTCAAGCCTGGCCAAGAAACAGGCAGTTCGCCGGCCCGGCGCGCTGGGGCGATCGACTCTGAAACGCCCTAATTCAAGCCAGCCGCCAGTTGTGCGAAAAAAGAGGGGTGTCTTGCTTCATCCCCAATCCTCCGCGCCCAGTGCCTCGATCTGCTCATCCGTTGGCCACGCATCGACGAACCATCTCGGCGGATAACAGTCGAGCGGCGACATAAGCTGCCCCGCCACCTCTTGCAAGCGATCCCAGGTTACGACCCAGCGCCGCTCCGAACCCCGAGCGTATAGGAATACGTAATCCGTCTTGGGTAGCCACGCCGCCACGTCCTTCGTCCAGACACAATAGCTCCGTGTTTTGCCGTCGCGCTCGGCCGCCGAGAATGTCGCCACGAACACATCCTCGCCCGTTTGCTCATGCAGCTTATCCGACAGCTTCTTCTGTTCGGCGTAATCGTGGTAATCGTGTTTGAGAGCGAAAAGCCTGAACCGTTCGTGGTGCGGATGCTCGGGCGGCGGCAACCAAGGCGCCCAATCATCGCCGACCAACGCGTGGGCGACCGCGCAGAGCGGCCGCGGGTCGTCTTCCTTTTTCTCCGCCATATCGGCCATCATGCCCAGCCCTTGAATGTCGTCGCTTCCGGCGAGCAGAAGTGAGTCGCGGGTGACCGGCAAGGAGACCACCTGCCCGCACAGGGGCAACTGCCTGATCTGGTCGACAAGCAGCATCCGGGTGGCGTCGTAAGCGTCGCCGGCGACGACGATGAAGAGCTTCTCATCGAGAGCGCCAATGGCAAATTCGATTTCGGCGAGGTTTTGTCGCGCGATTTCCATTGCCTCGTACAGCGAAACACCCCAGTTGTCGAGCGTTTCTTGATCGACAAAGTGCATCGTGGTGGGCAAGTCGTAAACCAAGCAAACTTCGAGGTGCTCGGAGAGAGGGACGCTCGGAAACGCGACCCAGTTCGCGCCCTTGATCTGCCTGCCAAGACGCAGCTCTTCTTGAAACGATCTGACACGCACTGTCGGCAGCAGATCGGGCTTCGCATCCTCAAAATCCTCGGGCGCTTCGTTCGGGTTGGCGAGGCCGATACAGGCGCGGCGTAGGAAATCGTTACGCTCGTTCTTGGGCTTACGGCAATACTCGCCAAAGAGGTTGGTGAGATACATCGTGCGCGTTTCCTCGCCATCGCTGTCGAAGGTAAGTCGGAACTCGGCCTCATGGTACGTGGCCGGTTGGCGATCGCCGATCTCCCGCAACGTCGCCATAACGAGGCGGGCGAACTCATCTTTCGTTGGCTGGCGCGAGAAGCGGTCGAAAAGGCCCATGTAGACAGTCCATTGAGTGATGATGTCAACTTATTTTAAGCCCAACGGGCCGTCGCCTCTAGAAGAATCCTCACTGGAAGCGCGACGCAGCGGTTAGGAGCAGATAAATCGGCTCCTCAAGGTCTGCGTCCGGATCGGTCGCCCCTGGATCAGGCAACGGGAGCGGCTCGCCGTCGTCGATGTTTGTCTCAGCCATATCGACTAGCGCGCCGCCGAGCAAGGCGCGAGCGGTGTTCAAATCGGTTCCACAAGTCATGACGCCTGGGAAATCCAAAACCTCCGCGTTGACGCCTCCTTCGATGAACTTGAACATCGCTTTGTAGACGATCATAAAGACAACCTCGCGCCCCCCCTGAATCGCGAAAATCACTCAAACCGCATCTGTAGCTTAATTATCGAAGCAAGGGGCTGGCAAGTGTTTCGCGGCTTGCGTTGGGCTTCGCCAGCCGCTTAAGCTATGGTTAGAAGAACACCCCGCACAATTCCGAACCTGTAATCGCCAATACTCATGGCCACCGTCGCCGCCGAAACTCATAGCGATCAGCGAGTCGTGTTTCACGATGTCCCTTGGGCGGTCTATGCGGGCTTGCTTGAGGCGCGCGGCGAAGGTCATGTTCGACTTACCTACCATCGCGGCGCTCTTGAAATCATGACGCTCTCCAAATGGCACGAGATTCTCAGTGAGCTGCTCGGCAATTTCGTGAAAGTGCTCACCAGGGAATACGGCCTGGAGGTTCAGTCGGCAGGCTCGATGACGATGCACGCCGAAGAACTGCAAAGCGGCGGCGAGGCCGATAAGTCGTATTATATCCGCCACGAGCAATTCGTTCGCGAGCGCGAAGAATACGATCCCGCCATCGATCCTCCTCCCGATCTCGCGGTGGAAGTGGACCTGTCGTCAAGCTCGTCGCGGCGCATGTTGGTCTTCGCGGAGCTTGGCATCCCGGAGTTGTGGCAATATGACGGCGAGCGCCTCGTCTTTAAGGCGCTTGGCGACGACGGCAAATACCACAGGATCGAAAAAAGTTTGTCGTTCGCCGGGCTTGCCGCGTCCGATTTGGAAGGTTTCATCCATCGCCGCGGCACGTTGGGCGAAAACGCTCTTGATGACGAACTGGCGAAATGGATTCGCACGATGCGAAAATCTCCGCCGAAGTAACGCCGCTTGATTGGCCGCGCGCGTTATCGCGGCGGCGCTTTGGCGTCCGGCTTTTTCGTCGATAGGTTTGTCATGTCGAGCGATTCAAAATTCTCGACGCTCAGCTTCTGCGTTTTAGGATAGTAAAGAATGCGTCCGGCCGAAAAATCGAGCGGGTTGCTCCCCAACCGCTGGTTGCGATAGAACGTGGCCGGCGCCCGACCGTCGCCCAAGAGCGTCAGCAAGTCTTTGCTCGACGCATAATGCACTTCGCCGCAACGGGCGGAAAAGTCGGAGCCTTCGATCAGCGTGTTGCCGGTGCCCTTGAGTTCCATCGTGGGTTGGTTGTCGCGCGTCACGCCCGTCTTGTCGAGTTGCAACTCGTCGCAGCGAATGACAAAGCCTTCGGTGCCCAACCGCTCGGGATAGTTCGGGTCGATGCGTGCTTCCCAGTTTCGCACCGGGCCATAGACCGATTTGACGCGGCGATGCAGCGTGACCGTTTCGCGCTTTTGATTGCCGGTGAGCTTGTCGTCAAACGTCGCGTTGAGATAAACCAGTCGCGGCCCTTTCGGCGCGGTGGCGACGGGCGGCTTTCGCGGAGCGGGCGGCGGCGGCCGCTTTCGTCCGTTGGGCAGCGACATGGCCGAGTCGCCGCTGTCGAGCCAGGTACGTGTGATGACGCCTGGCCCGTCGGCTTCGAGATCGCCGCTCGTATAGTGGTAAGTCAGATCGCGCGCCGTCAGACGCTCCCAAGACGTCCATTTGCCGGCCTGCCGCTCGCGACGGTCGAGTTGCACGCCGCGCCGGCAAAACAGCCGCTCGACCTGCGGCCGCCGGCCGCTGCCGGTTCCGTCAAAACGCACCGGCTCGTTGAACACCACTCTCATATCGGGTGTGATCAGCGTCGATTCGTCGGTCGCCGCCACCACCTCTTTCTGCGTTTTGTCCGTCGTCTGGAAATGCGCCTCGCTGCCGTTGAAATCCATGCGGCCCTGCCAGACAATGTTCAGCAACTGCGGTCGCTGCAGCTTGCGGCCCTGCATGTCTTCAGCGACGGGCAACTCCAAGCGGCCGGGGCCGGGTATCCACAGCCGGTTGGTCGACCGATGCAAATGGATGTTGCCCGGCTGACCCTCGGCGCCGCCAATCAGCGTCATGCCGCGGGCCATCACGCGGGCCGGCCGGCCGGTGATGCGCACGGTCGCTTCGAGCGGCGTCGGCTGCTCCAAGTGGAATTGTTCGCCGGTCATTTCCAAAAGCTGCTCGGGCTTTTCGGGCAACGGCCGATCCGGCCGCACGGGCATGGGCAACTCGGCGCAGCGCGCGTGCCCGTCGAGCGTCAGTTGTTTCACTTCCGATTTGCCGCCTGCCGGCCGCATTAAGATGAGCGCTTTGACCAGATCGCCCGAGACGTGCCAGCGTTGGCTGGGCGGCGCTTGCTCTTCTGGTTTTTCCTTTTCAGGCTCAGGCGCGGGCGCCGCGGCGGCTGGCCCGGCGACCACCGGGGCGGGCGGCTCGCGCTCGAACCAGATGTTGAGCTGGCCAATCAGGCCGTGCAATTGCGGCGTATCGGGCACGACATGGCCGATGGCGGTCATTTTTTCGGGCACGAATCCGCCGGTGGCGCCTCCGGCCAGGGCCGGCGGCGAGGCCCCGTCGGTCGATCTGCGCAGCCAGACGTGAATCTCGTCGGCGTCGAGGGCGCCTGTTCCGGCCGCTTGCACGTGCGCCGCGCCGCGAATCGAAAGCACCTGGCTGCCCTGGTAAGGATAGAATGTCATCCTTGAAGTCCAGCGCACGAAGATTTGTTGCTCTGGGTTGGCTGGCGGCGAGCCGCGCAACCAGCCCTTGCCGCGCGCATCCACTCGCCGCGGCGGCCCGTTGGGCGACGTGGGGTCGGACTCGAACTCCAACTCTCGAGCATGAATCTCGCGCACCTGGTGCGAAGCCGGGTCGTCTTGCCGCAACATGGCTTCTTCGTTGTCGAACAGTTTGCCGCTGCGAGTTTGCACGTCGTACTCCAACCGGCGGCCACGCGCATCGACCGCATTCGACGGCGATTCCAACAGCACGGGGTTTCCGTCGGCAATGATCAACTTCGGCCGCAGTTTCGGCAGGCCGCCCTTGGGCTTGGCGCCCTCGGCGTCCGCGACCGTTGGATCGGGTTCAAAACGCAGGGCCAGCTTTTCGCAGGTCAAGGTATCGCTGGGACCGACGGCGTTCAGCCGCACGACGTTCACCTGCTCGTGAAACGTCGCCACGTAGCTGCGCATGTCGAACTTGAACGAACCGCGACAGGTGATCTCCACCGGTGGCTTAGGCTTCGCGGCGGCGGCCTCGGCCGGCGCGACGGGCTGGGCCGGTTGTGGCCCGCCCAGCAGAATATCGCCATCGGCCGATTCCATGCGCATGTAAACATCGCGCGCCAGCTCGAACGACTTGGCGGACGGCAGCGTGGGATCGGCTTGCTTTTCGGCGTCGCTGGTCAGCGTCAAACGCATGTCGCGGCCGCGACCCTGGTTCGCCCCTTGAAAGAACTCCACCAGATAGGGCGTGGTCACGACGTCGTCCTTCAACGTCACGCGCTCGGCGAACAGCAGCAGGTCGTCTTCGGGGCCGGGCAGACGCTGGCCGCTATGAATGGTCACCTTGCCCAGCAGTTCACCGCCGACGATCTTGCTGCCGACCTGGCCCTTTTTCAGATCGATCGGCTCGGCGAACCGCAGCCTCGCTCCAGCGGGCGAACGCATGACCGTGGCCCGGCGCAGACGCTCCTCTTCATCTTCAAACGTGCCGTCGGGGAAAAAAATCATCGTACACGGGATGAGCGTCACCTCGTGCGGATCTTGTTTGTTCGGGTGATACTCTCTGAGCAGGAGCTTGGCTTGATTGGTTTCCAGGATTTTGGGCGAGGTCAGTTCCCAATCGCCCTCCTTGAACCAGCGTTTCAAATCGGCCCGTTGCCGAGTGACGCCGGCCAGCGCCTGCTCGCGTTCTTCCTCGGTGACGACGCCTTGTTCGCTAACCGTGTCTTCCGGCTCGATGAACGGCACCGCCGCCAGAGAGTAAACACAATACGCGGCTGCCACCACCACGAAGCTGATGGCTACGCGAACGTGCTTTTTGTAAGCGTCGAGCATCCGTGGGGGTTGGAAGTTGGGGGTTGGGGGGTTCAGCGTTGGGGGGTTCAGGGTTCAGGGTTCAGGGTTCAGGGTTCAGGGTTCAGGCGGGGAAAGTTAATGAAGAATGATTTGTTGAACGCGAAT
Source organism: Pirellulales bacterium (assembly GCA_036379555.1). GTDB lineage: Bacteria > Planctomycetota > Planctomycetia > Pirellulales > JAICIG01 > DASSFG01. The sequence goes on from DASVGM010000701.1 coordinate 5,753, forward strand.
GCAAATTGCAAAATGCAAATTGACGCAAGCGGAGTCTTCATCCGTCATCATCCATCCCTAACCCCCAATTCCTAATCCCCAATCCCTTCTGCCCGTCACACTCGATACTTTTGAATCACTTCGTCCCAGCGTTGTTGCGACTTGAGAATCAGCTCGATCGTTTCGCGCACGGCGCCTTGCCCGCCGGCAAGCTGGGTGACATAAACGGCGGCGTCGCGCACTTCGTTACAAGCGTCGGCCACGGCCACGCCCAGCCCGGCGTAGCTCACCGCGGCCAAATCGGGCAAGTCGTCGCCGATGTAACATATCTGCTCGGCGGCCAGCCCCAGTTGCGCGGCGATCTCGCGCAAGGCGGCCGCTTTTTGCTCGGTGCCTTGGCGCACAATGTCGATGCCCAGTTCCGCGGTACGAACGCTGACAATATGCGAACTGCGTCCGGTGATCACGCCAAACTTGCCACCGGCCCATTGCCAAAGCCGAATGCCCAAACCGTCTCGAATATGAAACCGTTTGATCTCGATTCCCTCGTTCGTAAACACGATGCCGCCGTCCGTCAGCACGCCATCGACGTCGGAGACGATGAGTTCAATGGGTTGGCAGCGTTTGGGTAGGCTCATTGGGAGGGTTCAGGGTTCAGGGTTCAGGGTTCAGGGTTCAGGGCAGGGATGAAGGATGGAAGGATGGAAGGATGAAGGATGAAGGATGAAGGATGAAAAACTCCGCTTGCGTCAATTTGCATTTTGCAATTTGCATTTTGCAATTTGCATTTTGCATTCTGCATCTGAGCCCAACAAATCATTCTATACGAGACTCGCCCTGGCCTGCGCAAACTGCCCCGCTTTGATACGATAACGAGTTCAAATTCCATACCGGATTTGTTCCGTACCGCCACCGCCGGGCTTGTCCCGGTGGAGCGCTGACTGACTGGCTAGAACGAGCGCCC
>DASVGM010000702.1:0-3036 GCA_036379555.1 Pirellulales bacterium
AAGAGGCCATCCGAAAACGTCCGGAGGATGGCCTTCCCAGGCCAGCCCGTCACCACACGCTCGCCGCTGGACGGCCTGGGAAGGGCATCCTCCAGACATGAAACGCGGTTTTCCGATTGCCTCTAACGTGGCACGTCATTCGGCCGTGAGAGTCTTTATCACATGGGCCGCGTGTGAATAAGGACAATAGGTGTTCGTCAGATTGGCCTGATCCCACCCAAGTAAAGACGCGAGAAGCCAAGCGGCCGCGCGGTCGAACACGTCCTGGGAAGGCATCATGTCGGCGGGAAGCATCAGCATCCAATCGACATGATGCCCGGTGACGTGGACGCGTTGGTGGCCCATCGTGTGCGGCGCTACGTCTGGGCGGACCTTTGTGGTGTCGCTCCAATTGATTGACCAGCCGCCGTCATCTGCCTGTGTCTTCGTCAGGCCTGCCACATGTCGGCCCAGGTATTCGCGGGTTCGCTGTCGCTGAACGCTGGAAAGGATGCCATACCGCTCATCCACTCGTAAGAGCAGAACCAATGCTTCCAACACATGGATACCCGCACAGGAAAGTTCTCGTGATCTGACGTCGCGGCGGAGAAGTTCCGTGGCGAGGTCGTCGAATGAGCATCGTCGACCGTGTTGATCGAACCAATCCTTTCGCGGCGGCAGGTACATGGCCAGGGCCGCGGCCGTCCATTCGATTTGCGGCGCGTCGCGATCAAAGTTGGCCGTCGCGTCCGCAAGAATGTCTTCAACGCTGAACACATCGTCCCCCACGCTCAGTTTCCGCGCCAACGGGACGCCCTGCCTGGCAAGCGCGGCGAGCAGTTGTCCCGGATGCGCCTGCCGTTCAATTTGCCAGTGAGCGTCGCTCGCGATGCGAACCCGGTTCGCGAGGCCGCCGGCGGTTCGCACGAAAACAGGTCGATCTTGGAAATACGCGCGGCTCAAATCGCCGTCATAGAGCAGAGCGGCGACCGTCGGCCGTTCGTCCGGCGAACGGTAGCCGGGCACGGGAGCGTCGAGGCCGAACACCATCGCGTAGTGCAATAAGATAGACAAACTCGCCGGATGATGAAGCCGCACTTTGTCGAGGGCTCGCCGCACGTCGTCCGGGTCCAGCGCGACGCGCACGCGTTTCGCCGGCCGCAACGACACGGGCCGCCCCGTCGCGGCGTCGGCCCCGCGCTTGGCAGGCAGTTTAGAGCGGGCGCGTATCGGGGCATTGGGCGCGGCGGACTTCCGATCGCGCCTGCCCAGTTCGGCGACAATTGCGGCCGCCGCCAGCAACAGCGCGGCGACGGCAAGCGCCGCCGCCCGCCACCCCTTGCGGTGGCCAAGGTACGCATGATAATTGAACATGCTTTTCTCAACTTGTCATTGAAAGACAGCCCATCAAGCGTAGCGCCCCGCGTAGGCAATTGTCAAACGGTCAATCCGGGTACCGGAAAGCGCGCCGCCGCGGCTGCCAAACACCGCCGTTGGAACCATCATGCCCGTTTCCGCTGATAAACCGTCGAGAGAGCGGATGCAACGCGATACCTTGAGCGTTCTTTTGAGCGCCGCGACCTGCTGGTATTTGACCGGCTTGTTGGTGGCGCTGGGCGTTTCGTTGGGTCTGCAGCTATTACGGCCGGCGCCCGATGGCCCGCCGCGCAGCGCGGATTGGCTAAGCGTCTTCAACTGGATGGACGGTCGTTGGTACAAACAAATCGCCGTGGAGGGCTACCATTACGATCCAAACGCAAGGTCGAACGTCGCCTTTTATCCGGCTTACCCGCTGCTGGCGCGTGGCCTGATGGCCGTCGCCGGCATGCGCGCCGAGGTCGCGCTGCTGGTTGTCTCAAACCTGTCGTTTTTGGCCGCCCTGCTGATGCTGGGGTTGTACGCGCAAGCTCGCTACCCACACGAGTCGGCGGACACTCGCGATTTCGTATTACTGACCGCGGCGCTGTTTCCCGCGGGCTGCTTCTTTCGGCTGACCTACAGCGAATCGACGTGTCTCGCGCTGCTGGTCTTGGCGATGTATTCCATGCTGCGGCGGTGGCCGCTGTGGGCCTGCGCGGCCCTTGCCGGACTGGCGACCGCGTCACGTCCGATCGCCATCGCGCTGGCGCCGGCGTTCGTAATTCACGTCTGGCGACATGGCTGCGTCGGCGACGGTTCTGAGCCTGCGCGGCGGACGGCGGGCTTCCTCCGGCGAAGCGCTCTCTATCTACCTCTCGCCGCCTGGGGCCTTGCCGCCTTCTGCTCGTTTCAGGCATACGAGTTCGGTGACGCCTTCGCCACCGTCAAGGTGCAGCGGCATTGGCGTGTGCGCGCCGAAGTTCCCTGGCCGGAAAAGGCGGTCGCGCTGGCCACGCTGGAACCAATTCGCGCGGTCTACGCGGACGCAACGGGCGGCCCCTACTGGGGCCGCTGGCAACCCTGGCCGCTCCCCTGGTTCAGTCTGCAATTCGCGAATCCGATCTTTTTCATGTCGGCCATCTTGCTCACCGCGTTTGGCGCCTGGCGGCGCTGGCTGAACTGGGAGGAAATCGCGCTGGCGTGCGGCACGCTGATCATCCCGTATTTGAGTCGCGCCCATGAAATGGGTATGGTTTCGATGGCGCGCTTCACGACGGTCGTCGTGCCCAGCTACCTTGTGTTGGGGCATATCTTCGCACGTATGCCCAGCCTGATGCGGTGCCTTGTGTTGTCGCTCGCGGCCTTTTTTCTGGCGGTGTATACCGCGCTTTATGCCGCCGGCTTTGATGTTCTCTGATCCTTCATGGGCCCCGCGCTTACCGGCGTGAAAAGAACGGCGGAAATAATTTTTACGCCACCTGCTTGACAACCGTTTTTCATTTTATAGAATGTGCCAATCGTTGCGTTGCGCCGCTTCGTTGAGAACTCACTTTCGACCGGCGCTTGTAGAAACGACCGACCGCGGACGACGTTGGCGAACTGCCGCCATTCGCCGCCTGATGGCCGATCGCAGGGAGAACTGTGATATGAGCCGTCGTTGTTGGAGATTGAAGCTTTCGCGCTTTCGCGCTTTCGCGC
>DASVGM010000703.1:0-5008 GCA_036379555.1 Pirellulales bacterium
TCTTGAGCGCTTGCTCTTCGTCGTGCTGACTGACTTTCTGCTGCAACTCTTGACGAGCCTGCGCGTCGCTAATGCCGCGCTGCTGAGCATATTGCCGCACCGCTCCCGGCGACAATGCTCCGCCGATTCCATTGCTGGGCGGCGCGAAGTCAGGTTGCCGGCAACCACCGGACAACACCAGGCAGCCGAGAGCCGCGGCGCCCAGGCATCGCCTGATCGTCCAGGTCGTCTTAATAAAGACGATCAATTCAGTAAAATTGAATTTATGCAGCACGGCGGTTCCCCGCGGAGAAATAAGTCGGGAGTAGGTGGGGTGGCAGGATAGAGAGTTGGCGGTAAAAATCAAGGCCGTTTTTACCACCATTTAGGGCAGGACGTCCTGCGCAAACGAGGCGTTACGCGCCGCGAACCGTTGACGTCAGTATTGTTCCGCCCCGATCCGGGTTCACCCCGGTCGAGCGATGATTGACCGCTAGAATGCGTAATCACGACAACCACCTCCGCCCCCTCTTAGAGGCTATCCGAAAACTCGCCGTGGGGCGGGCCGCCGGCCCGTCTGGAAGCGAAAGACGGCTCGGCGAGCCGCCCCACAGTACACTACGACAACAAAATCTGAGTTTTCGGATAGCCTCGTAGGGTGAAAGCGGCTTTGCCGCGTCTGACGACTGCGACGCTGCGCCCCGCATTTTCGGCTCATTCGATAACGCCCGTTCATCGTGCGGCGTCATTCTCCAAGCTAGCATTTCATACCGCCCGCGGAATGCCCGCGCTACGGCCCTGCCAGCGACGATTGAACGCTGCCAACCCACGAGCGCTTTTTTGCCAGAAAAGAAACCATGACTCAGACCCCAATCATCGCGGCCGTCTCGCGCCGGCTGCTGATCATCGACGATAACAAAGAGATTCACGCGGATTTTCGTCGGGTTTTTGACGGCCTCCGCGGCGGCACGCTGGGGCAAATCGAGGTGCATTCGGCGTATCAAGGCGCAGACGGCATAGGCATGGCGCTCGACGCCGCGCGCCGCGGCCAACCTTATTTCATGGCCTTTGTCGATGTGCGCATGCCGCCGGGAATCGACGGCGTGCAAACAGTCAAGCGGCTTTGGCAGCAGTTGCCCGACTTGCAGTGTGTGATTTGCACCGCGTACTCCGATGACGATTGGAAACAAATTTCGTCGGAGCTGGGCGACAAAGGCAACTTCTTGATCCTGAAAAAGCCGTTCGACGCCGTCGAGGTGCTGCAGTTGGCCCAGTCCATCGCCGAAAAGGTCGATCTGGCGAACGCCGCCGGGCAGTACATGAACAGCCTGCGAGAACGGCTGAACGAACTGACTCACAAAGAACAAGAGTTGCAACGCAACAACACCCAGTTGCGCGCCACGACGGCCCGGCTCGAACAACAAGCGGCGGAATTGGCGATTAAGTCGGAGCAGCTTGAGCAGGCGCGTGAGGCGGCCGTGGCGGCGAGCCGGGCCAAAGGCGAATTCCTCGCCAACATGTCGCACGAATTGAGAACGCCGCTCAACGGCGTCATCGGCATGGGCCAACTGCTCATCAATACCGAGCTGACGCCACAACAACGCCGCTATCTCGACGCGGCGCGCATGTCGGCCAAGGCGCTCTTGCAGTTGATTAACGACGTGCTCGACTTCTCCAAAATCGAGGCCGGCCGCCTCGACCTGGAATCGATCGACTTCCAGCCGGGCGCCGTGGTTGAGCAGGCGGTGGCCATGATCGGCGAGCAGGCCCGGCGCAAGGGACTCGATCTGCTCTGCTACGTCGATCCACGCGTCCCCTCGGTGGTTTGCGGCGATCCGGGCCGTTGGCAACAGATACTGGTGAATCTACTTTCCAATGCCGTGAAGTTCACCTCGGCCGGCGCCGTCAGCCTTGAGGTTGAGCTGATCGACTGCGACGACCAGATTCAAGTGCGCTGCGTCGTGCGCGATTCGGGCATCGGCATTCCGCCGGAACGCTTGCCGCAGTTGTTTCAGTGCTTTTCGCAAGTCGATTCATCGACCACGCGCAAGTACGGCGGCACCGGATTGGGGCTTTCGATATGCAAGAAGCTGGTCGAATTGATGGGCGGACAAATCGGCGTCAAAAGCGAACAAGGCGGCGGGTCGGAGTTCTCGTTTACGGCCTGCTTCAAGCGGGCCACCGATGACGCCGGCCGGCCGTTCCGCCAGCCCGCCGAGTGGCAAGGCATTCGTTTACTGCTGGTCGGCGAAAATGTTTCGATCTTAAGCTCCGTGGAGCGCCAGTTGGCCGCATGGAATCTCGCCTGCGATTCAGTCCATAACGAGAACGACGCCTTGGCCAGGCTCGGCGCCGCGGCCGGCTCAGGCAACCCTTATTCCGTCGCCATGATCGACTTGGGTTCGCCGTCGTCGCACGGCAACTGGCTGGCGACCGCCATCGCGGCCAACGAACGCCTGCGCGACACGGCGGTGCTTTTGCTGACGGCGTTCGGTGAAGAAGATGAAATGACGCCGAGCGGCTCGTCGCGACCGATTGGCTTCTTAAACAAGCCCATCACCGCCTCGCGCTTGTTCGACGCCCTGATGGGCGCGCTCCAGCCCGAACTTGTGGCGGCGGAAGCCCCGGCCAAGTCGACGCAATCGAGCGGCGGCAAAGGCGCCGCGGCGCCGGTCGCCAACGACGCTCGGTTGCTGCTTGTGGAAGACAACGAAATCAACCAGCAAGTCGCCATCGAACTGCTTCGCTCCGGCGGTTATTCGTGCGAGGTGCGCGGCGATGGCCAGCAAGCCGTCGATGCGATTCAAGCCGGCAATTACGACCTGGTGCTGATGGATTGCCAAATGCCTGAAATGGACGGCTATGAGGCCACGCGCGTCATCCGGCGCTGGGAGGCCCAGACCGGCCGGCGGCCCTTGCCCATCATCGCTCTGACGGCCAACGCGCTCTCCGGCGACCGGCAGCTTTGTCTCGACGCGGGCATGAGCGACTACTTGAAAAAACCTCTGAGCCGGCGGGATCTGTTGGCCACCGTCGAGCAACATCTTGCTCCAGCGGCGCACAACGCGCTGATCGGCGCCCGGGCGAACGCGAATCCGGCGGCGGCCACAGCGCCGTTGGATTGCGAATCGCTCTCCGAACGCTTCATGGGCGATTGGGATTTTGTGCAGATCATTTTGGCCAAGTTCCAGCAGCAGGTTGACGTCGATCTTGAGCAACTTGAAAAGTGCGTGTTCGAGCGCAACGCGCGGCAAACCGCCGCGCTGGCCCATCGCATCAAGGGGGCCGCGGCCAATGTGTCGGCCGTCGAAGTCAGCCGCTTGGCGGCGGAACTGGAAGTGATGGGTCGTGAGGATCTTATGGATGAGGCGGGCGGCCGCCTGAGCCGAATCAAGAACGAATGTCGCAGGGTGAACGATTTTGTCGAGGGCGACTTACCGGGCCTGGTGGCCGGCTTTGCCCTGTAGCGATACGTGTTGCATATTTGTGAACACAGGCGGCGGCCGCGACGCTCCGCGCGGGCCCTGCCGGCCGGTACACCGGCGGACGGCACGCGTCTGTTGAAATCGAGACGAGGAATCTATTCCCATGAAAACGAACGGGTTGCGGGTTTTGATCGCGGACGATGACGAGGTTTCGCTGGAAATCTCACGCCGCACCGTTGAACGCGCGGGTTATGCCGTCTCCACGGCCGGCAACGGCAAAGACGCGTTGGAAATTCTGCGGCGCGATCGCTGCCGCCTCGTGATTACCGACTGGGAAATGCCCGAACTGGACGGCATCGAGCTTTGCCAGGCGATCCGCGCCGAGGAATTCGATGGCTACGTCTATGTGATTCTGCTCACGTCGCGCGGGGCCACCAAGGACATTGTGGCCGGACTTACGGCCGGCGCCGACGACTTCATGACCAAACCGTTCGACCCGGCGGAATTGCGCGTGCGCGTGCGGGCCGGCGTGCGTGTTCTCGGCCTGGAAACGCGCGACTTGGCGATTTTCGCGATGGCCAAACTGGCTGAATCGCGCGACAGCGACACCGGCGCGCATCTGGAACGCATGCGTTGCTATTCGCGCATCTTGGCGACTCATTTATCGAAGCAACCCAAATTCGCCGACGAGGTCGACGCCGACTATGTGCGCATGATCTATCTCACCAGCCCGCTGCATGATATCGGCAAAGTCGGCATTCCCGACTCGGTGCTGCTCAAGCCGGCGCGGCTGAGCGACCGCGAGTTCAACATGATGAAGGCGCACGCGACCATTGGCGCCGCCACGCTCGACGCCGCGCTCAAGGTCCATCCGGAGGCCGATTTCTTGCAAATGGGGCGCGACATCGCGCTGACGCACCACGAGCGTTGGGACGGTTCGGGCTATCCGCGCGGGCTCTCCGGCCGCAACATTCCGCTCTGCGGACGGATCGTGGCTCTGGCCGACGTTTACGACGCCTTGACCAGCAAGCGGGTTTATAAAGACGCCTTTGAGCACGACCTGGTCCGTTCGATTATCGTCGCCGAATCAGGTTCGCATTTCGATCCCGACATTGTGCAGGCTTTTTTGGCGACGGAACCTGAGTTCATCGCCATTCGCCAGCGTTATAGCGATGCGTCGGCGCAGCCGGCGCCAATTATCCCAGTGCCTGCATTGCCGCCGATTCCGCTCGTCGCCGCCGCCGCGATTTGACAGGCTACACCGTGTGTGGCACGCCACGCCCCGAGCTTGCCTCGGTCGGGATGGTGGCTTGCCCCGCCGCCACGACCGAGCTTGCCTCGGTCGGGCGATGATTGAACGCCAGAAACGCCCGCGCCGGCGCCCTTCCTCCCGCATGGTTGTCCGCCGCGAATGCGGCGGGCAACCACGCGGGGGCAGCGGGAAAAAACGTGCGGGCGCATCGCCTGCTGGCGTTCAATCACAGCCCCACCGGCACAAGGCCGGATGGTGGCTCACGCGGCCGCCACGACCGAGCTTGCCTCGGTCGGGCGATGATTGACCGCCAGAAGCGGCCGCGCCGGCGCCCTTCTTCCCGCATGGTTGC
>DASVGM010000704.1:0-2520 GCA_036379555.1 Pirellulales bacterium
CCGACATGCGGCCATACACACAGGCCGTGGCGAACAGCAGCGTGGCCGGAATGGTGTATCGCATCATTTCGGGCAAGATATAGGGAATCAGCCGTAGCACTTGCTCCGGCCCCAGACCTTGGTCGCGCGCCTGCTTGACCAGCCCGTAAACGAGCATCAGCAAGGTCAACACGGTGAGCGCCAGCAAGAAGATTTTCAGCAGTTCAGCCAGGACGTATCGTGTGAGCAGGCTCATAGCGAGTGAAAAAACAGTGCGGAAGGGACGTCGCCGGCCCCGGATGATTCATCGTCCCAAGTCGCATGCGCCGTAGGCGCCAAGGGCGACGGATAATCCGGGCTAGTTTGCGCACCTTGGCTAGCAGCGTCAAGAGCAGTCGTCAGCACCCCGCTTGTTTCGCTGCTACTCCTCGTCGTCTTCCAAAAGTGAGCGCACTTTCTTTGCGCGCTGTTTCCGCGTTTGCTCGGAGACTTGCTCTTGCGCGGCGATGATCTCACGCAGCAAATCAACGGCCTCGTTAAAGCTCTCGAGTTCCAGCATTTGATCGCGCACTTTTTGCATCGCCACAATCATCGCGTCGGCCTGCTCGACTGCGGCTTTGGCGGCCGCGCCCCGCGTCTCGGCGGCCAGTTTGCCCTTCAATTCGGCCAGGCGGCGATCGAATTCGGTGAACTGCGTTTCCACGATCCGTTTCAAGGGATCGGAAATATGGTCTTTCAGCCGCAGCCGTAGTTCTTCGGTATCGACTCGATTATTCACCAGTTCGGCGCGAATGCCGTCAAACGATTCCGCCACGCCGCGCGTCTCCTCGGCGTTTTTCAAACTGTTCTGTTGCGCCCGCTCGACACGCAACCGATTGCGATCGAGCGCCGCCTCAGTCAATGCTTGCTCTTCGGCGTCGTCCGGCGGCTCGTCGGCCGCGTTCCGTGGCTCGTCCGCCTGCGTGGGCGAGGCTGGTTCCTGAGCTGGCGCGCCAGTTTTTTCGATTTCCGTCAGAGAATCGCGCGTTTCGATCACTTCTTGCAAAATGGTCTCGAACCGCTGCCGCAGGTTCAATTCGTGCGTCTCCAGCAGGGCTAGCAATTGATCCGGTCGAACGACGTCGAGCAAAAAGCGCTCGCCGCCCGTCACGTTGGGGCCGTCGGCCGCCGGCGGCGAACGGTTGTCGGCCGCCTTGCCGCCAAGCAACAGTTTCTGTCCTGGTTTCAATTCCAGCGGCGCGACTTCAAACGCCGCGTTGATTTCAATCTGGCTGCCACCCGCGCGGTCGGTCAGCGGGCTTTCCCGCGGCTCCGTTTCGTCGATGGTATATTCCAGCCAAGCCCGGTTGACGCCGTAGTCGTCCTCCACCTTGCCCGACAGTGGCAAACGGGCTTGCGGAGTGATCGCCGTACCGATGCCTTCCAATTGAATCTCGACTTGCGGAGGCTCATCGGGCACGGCTGTCACGGCAAGTTGAATCGGCCCACGATTGCGAACGCCGTCGGTATCGAGCAGAGAGAATGATAGCGTTTGGTCGGCCAGCAACGAGTCCAGGGTGAATTCAAAATCGCGTCCGCCGGAGAGCGGCATTTTTTTGCTTTCTGGAACGCCGTCGATGAGATAATCGACGCGGGCCTCGTCCAGCGGCTTGGTGGCTCGCGCTCGAACGACAATGCGCGTGCCGACCGGCAACGGCATGACGCCAGTCACCGGCACGTCGGCGGGCACGCGCCGCATGTACGCCGGATATTCACACGCCAAAGTAAGGCTGATATTGGGGCTTTCGACGACGCGCAGCCGCAGGTTGCGCAACCTGGCGTCGCCACCCACCACGTCAAACGAAGTGCTCGTGAGCACGCTGCTGAACGTGTAACGATAATCTTGCACGGCGCCTGCGCTTGGCGTGGCGGCGCCCTCGCGGGTCATCAGGGCGCGGTCGCGTTTGCCGCCGTCGTCGCGGCTGCGTACTTCGACCACCTGAGGCACGACGAGTCCAGGCGCGGCCTCGGCCATAATGTGCAACTCAAAGTCACTTCCTCGCGCGACGACTTCTTCATGCTGCTCGTTGTCGAAGCCTTCCACACGCAAATGTGTCTTCCGCGGCCAGGGGTCGTCGGTCATGGCGGCCAGCCGCCGCAGTCCAAAGCGAAACATTTCGGGCGACGCCACGGCCACACTCACCAACGACGCCAGGACCAGCGCCGCCGCCGCCAAGGCGCGCGCCAGCGGCCGGCGATTGAAGACGGCGCCGGCATCGAGATCGCGGGAGCGCTGCCAGGCCACCTGGCATGTTTCGGCGCGCATTTGCCGCCCGGCGTCGTCGAATTCGGCCGCCTGCGGAGCGGCCGCGGCCAGTTCCACCGCCGTCACGAGGCTATCTTGCAGGTTTCCGAAACGGCGTTCCAGCAAAATGGCCATGCTGTGGTCGCTCAAGGGCGCCAGCGAACGGCGGACAAGAAACCAGCCGAGGGCGGCCAGCCCGGCCAAACCGATGGCCGCCAGCAGGGCATAGCGTACCTCTCGGGGCGGCTCAAAAATCC
>DASVGM010000705.1:0-2645 GCA_036379555.1 Pirellulales bacterium
CCGCGATTGTAGACGGCCAACGGGAAACTCCCTCGGGCAAGCCGAGGGCATCCCCCGCCGAACGCGGCGGATGCAACGCGAAAACGGGGTCGCGTTCGGCACCGTACATCTAGCCAGTCAGTCAGCGCTCGACGGGGGCAAGCCCCAATCGTGGCGGAATAAATCTAGTATCAAGCAAGTCGCGCCACAGCAACCGATTTTGCGCAGGCCACACCCATACTTACTTTCTGCCTCTCCGTCACTGGCCGCCGTCGGCCGTGCAGACGCGCACCTGTAGCGAACCCGCGTTGTCATCCAGTTCGCCGGGCGCGTCGTTGATGCGGAGATAAAGCGTGCCGGAATGCTCGGCGGCCAATTCGGCGCCCGCCCCGATGGCCGTACCACGCCACGCGGCCACGTCGTTGTCGTCGTCCGGCACAATGGCCGCCAACAGCATTCCCAATGGGCGATCGCGATAATAACGAAGGGTGACGCCCGGCGGCTCGCACCACCACGTTTTCGGCTTTTTGGCCACTTGATAGCGGCCTTTCGCCGTGAGCTGATAGCGCTCGCCCGCCTCAACCTGAATGCCGCTCGACTGCCAGCCGCGATCAGCCGCGATGGCGACGGTTTCGCTCGCGCCCATCAGCGGCTCCGTCGGACGTGGTTCGATGGCGTTTCGCGCCAGATCATAGCCAAAGTCGAGATTCGCCAAAAACGCCTGCCACTCGAGATGCAGCCATTGCCAATCATCTTCCATCCGCGTCAGAAAACGGCGGTTGAAGTCGGCGTTTTTCAGTTCGCCGGGCAACTGCCGGAAGCGATCGCGATAGCGCGGATGGCCGTCAAGAAAAGCGCACAGCGCCCAACACCAGGCGTAGACCAAAGTCTCTAGCTCCGCATCGGCCTGATACGACATGATTTTGGCGATGGAGCGCGCGTTGCCGGCCTGAACCGCGTCTCGCACCAGCTTGATGCGGCCCCAAAGCGGCACTTCAGCGGCACTGACGGGAAAATAACCCAACGTCAGCACGCCATCGCTGAGGTGGTGCGTGCCGAGCAGTTCGGCGAGGCCCTCCATGTACCAGGCCGGCCCGCAGTCGCCGAAGTGATGAAAGACGAAGGCGTGCGTTCCTTCGTGCAGCATCAGGTGCCGCCGGTAATAGTCGGTTTCTAGCTCGTCCCACCAGATGCAATCGTCTTGGGCGAAAGCGTGGGCAAACTCCAAGTCGCCGGGCAAAAGGCCCGCATCGAGGAACCGTTGACGGTCTTTCATCAGACATCCGCGCACCCGCCAGCCGGCCGGTTCGCTCTCGTCCAGTTGGAAATAGCGGCGCCATTGAGGCGCCGCCAGGGCGAAGATGTCGGGCAAACGGTCGAGGGCCTCATTCGGCGGCAAATCAGTATAAAGTGTGAATCGGTCGCCTTGAACTTGCCGAATGCCGTGTGACGCGACGCGCCGTTCATCGACCGGCGCCGGGGCTGCGACGTTGCTCTTTTCGGCACGACTCGCCGACTCGGGCGAGGTCGCCGCGGGAGCTTCGACCGTCGTCGGTTTTGTTAAACGAGGAGCAGCCGCGGCCGGCTTACGACGCGCCGCGGGCGGTTTCAGCGCGGCGGAGGTTTGTCGAGGCGGTGTTGGAGAATTCTTCGGTTCGCCGCACCCACCGGCCGGCATGACGGCGGCAAGGGCGAGAATCACGACGGCGTTCCCTGCAGAGAGCGTTTGCCTGACGATCATGTCTCACTCGTGGCCGCGGGAAGTACAATCAGCCAACAGGTGCCGGCCGTCGTTCCAAAATCGGATGGCAGGCTCCGCGCGCGTGTGTTCATAGCCGAGCATGCTCAAAGAGGCCGTGCCGAGCATGAAGAGTCGGGCGGCTTGCGCCTCCAAACCCAACCAGCGCGCCGCCAGCACGCGGCTGAAATGGCTGTGTCCAAACAAGAGCGAATCGCCTTCGGCGGCTCTGAGCCGCGCGATCACGCGATCGGCGCGCGCCGCCAACGCCGCGAACGATTCGCCGTTGGGGCAGCCGTCGCGAAACAACAGCCAATCGGGCCGCTGCTGCAGAATCTCAGGCGTCCGCAGCCCTTCATAATCGCCGTAATTCCATTCGACCAGGTCGGCATCGGTTTGGCAGCGCTCGCCAAAGCCGGCCAGGTCGCATGTTCGCCGGGCCCGGCTCAGCGGGCTGGTGAAAACCCGCTCGAACGAAAGCTCCTGCAGCCGCCTGCCAAGCTGACGCGCGTTTTCCTCGCCGCGCGCGGTGAGCGGAATGTCGGTCAAACCGGTGTGCCGTCCGGAGAGCGACCACTCGGTTTCTCCATGCCTGGCCAAATAAACGCGGGGAAGCGATGCGGACATTTCAAGCGGAGCTAAAGTTAAGGCGAGCGATCAACACCGGCATTATAGTCGCAAACGCGCGAGAGATTCCAGACGGACACGAACTCGATTCGCAGTCGGTGTCATTCGCCTGACCGGCGCTTTAATAAGTGGGTTGGCGACAACGGGCGTCAGCAGGAGACTTGCCTGCTCTGCGCTTAGAGGCTATCCGAAAACTCGGATTTCGCCGTGGCGGCGTATCGTGGGGCGGCTCGCCGAGCCGTCTTTTGCAGTCAGACGGGCCGGCGGCCCGCCCCACGGCGAGTTTTCGGATAGCCTCTTA
>DASVGM010000706.1:0-8031 GCA_036379555.1 Pirellulales bacterium
CCGCGATTGTAGACGGCCAACGGGAAACTCCCTCGGGCAAGCCGAGGGCATCCCCCGCCGAACGCGGCGGATGCAACGCGAAAACGGGGTCGCGTTCGGCACCGTACATCTAGCCAGTCAGTCAGCGCTCGACGGGGACAAGCCCCGATCGTGGCGGAATAAATCTAGTATCAAGCAAGTCGGGGCGCAACAACCGGTTTTGCGCAGGCCAGGCCGACACTGCGCGCAAGCCCCATGCCAGACAGAAACGAATTCTCAACGAATTGCCAAGAGAAAGCGGCGCCGCGCGCCCGCTACCGGCACGCCGCAATCGCCGCGGCGCTGATTCTCTGCCTGATTGCTGTGAACCGGATCTTTTGGCGAACTTCAATTGATTCACAGGCGGCTGTCGCCACCGAGGGCGTTCCCTACAGAAGGTTCCAACGCCTTGAATTCAAATCGAATCCCGTTGTTTTTTCGCTCTGCCAGGCGCTCGGCCCGGCCGCGCCCTATCCGATCAAGGGGCTTGACGCTGCAACCGGCGTTGGCGGCGAACAAACCTGGGCCGACGCGCGGCCGATCGACTGGCAGCGCTTCGCCCAAGGCGAATACACCGGGCATGCGCGCACGGCGCACGTCAAACAATATCGGCTGCGGCCCGGCGACGTGCTCGATTTTGTCTTTCGACTGACGCGCGACGCCACGCCGCGCACCTATCGCTTGAAGGTCGGCGATAGCCTGCGCGTCGAACTGCTGTCCGAACCCGACCTGCTCAACGAAGTGGAAATCCAGGCCGATGGCATGATCGTCGTGCGGTTGGTCGGCCAGGTGCGGGCGGCGCGGCTAACCATCGCGCAATTGCGCGAAGTGCTGGAAGACCGCTTTCGCGAGTTCTATCGACAGCCAACCGTGATCCTCACGCCAATCAAGCTGAATTCGCGTTTGGAAGACTTGCGCGCGTCGGTCGACGAGCGGTTTGGCACCGGCGGGCAATCCCGCCGCGCGACCGTGACTCCCGAAGGTACGATTCAGTTGCCCGTGGTGAGCTCAGTGCCGGTGCAGGGGTTGACGCTCCCGGAGGCGCAGCGCGAAATCGAGGCGCGTTATGCCGAGCAGATCAGCGGCATGGAAGTGGTGCCGGTGCTTGTCAGCCGGGCCAAGCGTTATGTGTACGTGCTGGGCGAGGTCGCCAAGCCCGGCCGCTATGAACTGGTCGCGCCCACCACTTTGACGCAGTCGATCGCCTTGGCCGGCGGTTGGAATTACGGCGGCAATTTGCACACCACCATCATTTTTCGGCGCGGCGACGATTGGCGGCTGATGGCTTCCCGTTTCGACCTGCGCGGCAGTTTATATGGCCATCGCCCCTGCCCGGCCGATGAAGTCTGGATTAACGATTCCGACGTGGTGCTCGTGCCCAAGAGCCGGCTGCTGGTGTTCGAGAACGTGGTGTCGCTAGTGTTTCGGCAGGGTGTTTTTCGCGTGGCGCCGTTTCATCTGGGCGTCAGTTCCATGGCCACGCGTTATAGCGGCACACCGCCCGTGATTTCGGTCGCGCCGAGTGGTCCGGGCATCGCGCCGATTACAACCCCGACAGGGCCCGCGGCGCCCGCGGTTCCGGCGGCGCCCGCGCCGGCGCCGCCGCCCGTACCATTGCCGACGCCGCCGATTCCACCGGCAACGTAAGCACCAGCCTCCGCGTTTGCCGCCGCAAAATCACTCCGCGGATTGAAACCGATGAGCGGAACAGTCATGCTGTAACAAAGCAGCGCCTAACAAAACTACAGAGGCGTTTTGTTGGGCGCTCTAAAGTATGTAATTTCGCAGAGGGGTCGGTCACACGCATGAGAAATGTCATGAATTCATCGCCGCGCCGGTTGTTTGCGTGGACGCTCTTGCCGTTGCTTGCGGTTGGTTGCCAGCGTCAGGCGCACGGCACGGTTAAAGCGGAGCCGCCGGCCAAAGTGGCCCAAATCGCCAGCGAAACCAAACTCAATACAATTGAGCTCACGCCGCAGGCCGCCCAGCGATTGGGCGTTGAGACCGCGGCTGTCGAATCGCGTCAAGTCGCGCGGCGGCGGACCTACGGCGGAGAAATCACCTTGCCAACCGGCGCCTCGCTGGTGGTGCTGGCGCCGATCAACGGCACGCTCAAGCCGGCCACGACCGATCAACCGATCGCCGTGGGCGAGAAAGTCGCTCGCGGGCAGCCGGTGTTCGTGCTCGCGCCGCTCTTGTCGCCCGAACGTGACGTGCTGACCCCCGCCGAGCGCGTGGCCTACGCACAGGCCAAGATGCAGCTTTCGCAAGCCCAGGTCGATGCCGAAGGGCAACTGAACCAGGCCCAGGTGCAGGTGGCGGCGGCCCAGGTCGCGTTGGCCCGTGCTGAGCGACTGTTGCGCGAGCAGGCTGGCAACGCCCGAACCGTCGATGAGGCACGGGCACAACTTGAACTGGCCCAGAAGACTCACGACGCCGCTCGTGCCCGCAAAGAGCTGGTCGATAGCGTGAAGCTCGACGCCGAAAGCGGCCAGGCTGGACCGCTGGCGATTGGTTCGCCGCGGGATGGCATTCTGCGCGCCGAGTTCGCCGCGCCGGGCGAGGTGGTGCCGGCCGGGGCGCAGTTGTTCGAGGTGGTTGATCTCGATCGCGTCTGGGTGCGCGTGCCGGTCTATGCCGGCGAGATCGGCGATGTTTCGCCGGCGGCGGCGGCGCAGGTGAAAGGCGTTTCCGATCCGTCCGGCACGCCAGGCCTGTCGGCCCTGCCGGTGGCCGCGCCCCCCACGGCGGTGCCGCAGGCGGCGGCCGTCGATCTGTATTATGAGCTGGACAATCACGAGGGCAAGTTCCGCCCCGGCCAGCGCGTGAGCGCGACACTCACCTTGGAAACGCCGCAAGAAAGTTTGGGTATTCCTTGGCCCGCGGTCGTGCGCGACATCAATGGCGGCACGTGGGTTTATGAGCAAACGGCCGAAAACACCTTCGTCCGCAAGCGCGTTGAAGTGCCCTACGTCGTCGATGGCTGGGCGGTGCTTGCGGCCGGCCCGCCCGTCGGCGCCAAGATCGTCGTCACGGGCGTCGCGGAATTGTTCGGGGCGGAATTCGGCTTCGGAAAATAGCATGACTTGGCTCGTCTCCACATCGTTGCGGCTTCGTGTGCTGGTGCTGGCGGCATCGGCGCTGTTGATCGTGTTCGGCATTCAAACGCTCAAACGCACCGCGCTCGACGTCTTTCCTGAGTTCGCGCCGCCGATGGTCGAAATCCAAACCGAGGCGCCGGGCCTGTCGACCGTCGAGGTCGAAAGCATGATCACCATGCCGCTGGAAACCGCGCTCAACGGCACGCCGTATTTGCGCACGATCCGCTCAAAATCCGTATTGGGACTATCGAGCGTGAAGCTGATTTTCGAGGAAGGCACCGACTTGATTCGCGCGCGGCAATTGGTGCAAGAGCGGCTCTCGGTCGAGGCCGCGCGGTTGCCGACCGTCGCCAGGCCGCCGGTAATGATGTCGCCACACTCATCGACTGCCCGCGTGCTGAAAATCGGCGTCACCTCGAAGAAGTTGTCGCAAATGGAACTGACCACGCTGGCGCGTTGGACGGTGCGGCCGCATCTGATGGCCATTTCCGGCGTGGCCAACGTGGCGATCTGGGGCCAACGCGACCGCCAGTTTCAGGTGTTGGTCGATCCCGATCGCCTGCGGGCGCACCAGGTGACGCTGGCCGAGGTGGAACGGGCCGCGGGCGACGCCGCCACGCTCAGCGGCGGCGGCTTCGTCGATACGCCCAATCAGCGTTTGCCCGTGCGGCAACTCACCGGCATTCGCCATCCTGAAGACATCGCCAACACGATCGTCGGCTTTCGCGGCGGCGCCGCGCTGCGCATTGGCGATGTGGCCGACGTGATCGAGGGCTTTCCGGCGCCTATCGGCGACGCCGTGATCGACGACGGCCCAGGCTTGCTCTTGATCGTCGAAAAACAACCTTGGGGCAACACGCTCGACGTCACGCGCAACGTCGAAAAGGCGGTGGAATTGTTGCGGCCCGGCCTGGCCGACGTAAAGCTAGATACGACGATCTTCCGCCCGGCGACGTTCATCGAACGCTCGCTCGATAATCTTTCGCACGCCATGCTGGTCGGCTGCGTGCTGGTGATTGTGGTGCTGGTGGCGTTTTTGTTTGACTGGCGAACTTCGATCATCAGTGTCACGGCCATTCCGCTTTCGTTGGTGGCCGCCGCGTTGGTTTTGCACTTTTGGGGCGGCACGATCAACACGATGGTCATCGCCGGGTTGGTCATCGCGCTGGGCGAAGTGGTTGATGATGCCATCATCGACGTCGAAAACATCCTCCGGCGGCTGAAATTGAACCGGCAGGCGGAGCGGCCGCTGCCGGCTTATCAGGTGGTGCTGGCGGCTTCGCTCGAAGTGCGCAGCGCGGTTGTTTACGCCAGTTTAATCGTGACGTTGGTTTTTGTGCCGGTGCTGTTTTTGGAAGGTCTGTCCGGTTCGTTTTTCCGCCCACTGGCGATTTCGTACATGCTGGCGATTCTGGCATCGCTGTTGGTCGCGTTGACGGTCACGCCGGCGATGTCGCTATTGCTTTTGCCCGGCGCCCAGGGCCGCGGCGAGGCGCCGCTGACCGTTTGGCTCAAACGCATTTACGGCCGCATGCTGCCGTTTTTTATCGTGCGACCCAAATGGGCTGTCACGGCAATTGCCGGGCTGTTTGCCATTAGCCTCGTCGCCGTTTCGTACCTGGGCGAAGAGTTTTTGCCCGACTTCAAAGAAACCGACTTTCTGATGCACTGGGTCGAAAAGCCCGGCACCTCGCTCGAAGCGATGACGCGCATCACGATGCGCGTGAGCAAGGAACTGCGGGCGATCGAGGGCGTGCGCAACTTCGGCTCGCACATCGGCCGGGCCGAAGTGGCCGACGAAGTGGTCGGGCCAAACTTCACCGAACTGTGGATCAGCGTCGAGCCGACGGCCGATCTCGATAAGACCGTCGCCAAAATCCAGCAGACGGTTGATGGCTATCCGGGGCTGTATCGCGACGTGTTGACCTACCTCAAGGAGAGCATCAAAGAGGTGTTGACCGGCGCCAAGGCCACGATCGTGGTTCGCGTTTTCGGTCCCGATCTGACGGTGCTGCGGCAAAAAGCCGAGGAGGTGTTTCATGAGATCGAGCAGGTGGCAGGCGTGCATACGCCCAAGGTCGAGCCGCAAACGCTGGTACCTCAGATTCAAGTGCGATTGCGGCCCGAAGCGGCGGCGCAATATGGCTTCACGCCCGGACACGTGCGCCGCGCGGTCGAAACACTGGTGCGCGGCACGCGCGTTGGCGAAGTCTATTACGATCAAATGAGTTTCGCTGTCGTGGTGTGGGGCAAGCCCGAATTGCGCGCCGATCTGGCCGCGTTGTGCCGGTTGCCGATCGACCTGCCCGTCGGCGGCGCTCCGACTGGCCCGCCGATCAGTGCGGCGCGAGGGACCAATAACGCCGCCGCCACCGCCGCCAATCCGGGCAGCTTGGGTTTGGCCGCGGGCGCCATGAATGGTTACGTGCCGCTCGGCGATATCGCCTACGTCGAAACCGTACCCACACCGAACGAAGTGCTGCGTGAATCGGTGTCGCGCCGCATTGACGTGACCTGTAACGTGCAGGGGCGCGATCTCGGTTCGGTGGCCCGCGAGATTGAACAGCGCGTGAAAAAACTTTCGTTCGATCGCGGCTATCATCCCGAATTCCTTGGCGAGTACGCGGCGCGGCAAGAATCGCGCCGGCGGCTGTTCGCGCTGGCCGCGCTCTCGCTGGTGGGAATCTTGTTGCTGTTGCACGTTGATTTTCAATCCTGGCGGCTGACGCTGCTGGTAACGCTGACAATTCCTTTCGCGCTGGTCGGCGGGGTCTTTGCCGCGGCGCTGGCCGGCGGCGTGTTGTCGCTCGGTTCGCTGGTCGGTTTCGTCACAGTGCTGGGCATCGCGGCGCGAAACGGCATCATGCTGGTCAGCCACTACCGGCACCTCGAAGAGAGCGAAGGCGAAGCCTTCGGGCCAGGCCTGGTGCAGCGCGGCAGCGAAGAGCGGCTGGCGCCGATCTTAATGACGGTGCTCACCACCAGCTTGGCGCTGGTGCCGCTTGTCGTGGGAGGCAATCTGCCTGGTCACGAGATTGAGTATCCCATGGCCGTCGTCATTCTGGGCGGCCTGGCGACTTCCACCTTGTTAAATCTGTTTTTACTGCCGCCGATTTATTTGGCGTTCAGCCGCGGCGCCTCCGCACGCGGGCCGGAAGTCGTCAGCGCAGCGGACGCACGGAAACTTCCTTGAAGTAAACCACGCAGTTCGCATCGTGGTTCTGCAAACCGATATATCCAGATTCCGGTCGCGGGCCGGCCTCGGGATCGCCCATGCCGCCTCGGGGTGAAAGTTCGGGCACGGGATCGGCCGGATTAAAAGCGGCCACCGGCGTGCCGTTGAGCGCGGTTTGAACGCGGTCGCCACGCAAGGTAATCTCGAGCACGTTCCATTCGCCGGCGGGCTTGGTGGGCCGGGCGGCCGCCTTGGCAAAGGTATAAACCGCGCCGCTGACTCGATAGGGCGAACCTTTTTCGTGGTCGGCAATCTGCACTTCATACCCGTGATGCACGGCGTACCAAGGATCGCTGGGCTTGTCGGCAATGCGGACATAGACGCCCGAATTGTCGATTTGACGCGTGGTCTTGTAGACCACGCGGAGCACACAATCGCCGAGTTTTCGCTTTTGATACCACAACAACCCCATGCCGCCCTCGGTCTTCAACAGTCCGTCTTCGACGACAAATCGACCGGGACCGATGTGCTCCCAGCCGTCGAGGTTTTTGCCGTTGAACAGCGTCTCGTCGGCCGCCGACTTGCTGTCGTCCGCTTCGGCGGCATACAATGAAACATAAGCGGCCGGCGCGGATAGCGACAGTGCCAGCAAGAAAAACAGTCGGAACAGCGGCTTCATCATGGTAATCGTTGGCTAGAGAAAAGTTTGGTCTGCCGCGAACCTACCCGGTTGTTCCGGTTGATGCAAGCCGCCGGCGCGTGTCGTTTCAGCTTTTATAGACCGGAACCTTACACCATGCCGATGCATGATTGGACACACTTCGCCGTGGGCGACGACATTCCCGAGATGCCTTTGTTTGTCGGCGCCGGCCGTTACATCAACGTACCGTTGGAAGCGACGTACTCCGCGGCGTTTGTCGGCGTGCCGGACGTTTGGAAGGCGGCCTTGGGTTAAGGCCTGCTGTCCAATTACTCACCGCGGCAAATCGCCAGAGTTCTCTCGATAAACCGGCTCTCGCGGCGAGCCTCGCGCCGCTCACGCTTGGCTGAGGCCGCCGACCGCTTGGACGCCTCGTCGCCATCGACGGCCGGCGCCGCTTGGGCCGCACCGGCATCCGGCGGAACAGCGGCAGTCGGGGCAAGACTGCCAACCGGGGGCAAGGCTGCCACGTTTTGCGGCGCGTCCGGCGATGATTCACCCCGCGCCACGGACGATTCGCCGGCAAGACTGCCAACCGAGGGCAAGGCTGCCACGTTTTGCGGCGCGTCAGGCGATGATTCAACCCGCGCCACGGAAGAATCACCGTCGATTGCGCCGCCGGCCGAATCTCCTGAACCCTGAACCCTGAACCCTGAACCCTCCGTTCCGACCCCTGAACCCTCTTCCGCCATCAAGCATTCACCCCAGAGCCAAACATTTCGCTTGCCGTCTTTCGTCGGGTGCAGGCCGAGCTCGGCCGCCGCGCGGCGCAGCGTCCGTTCGGCCAGCCCGCATTGGCGGGCCTCGTCAAACAGCCGCTGGGCTTCAATCGGTCCCCGCGATAGCAAATCCAAGAGCCACTGGCCCGCCTGCCGCCGTTCGGTGCGGTCGGGGGTGCGCGCCGCCAGCATGTCGTCCGGCGACACCTGCCGAGGCGCCTGTTGCCACACCAGGTGGTCGTCTGCGAGGCGAAAGGCCATGCTTTCGCTCTGGACGCCCAAACGGTTGTGGGCGCACACCGCCAGCCGGGCCTGAGC
>DASVGM010000707.1:0-3841 GCA_036379555.1 Pirellulales bacterium
CGCCCAAACTCTTCCTTTTACTCAACAGCGGTTTCACCGTCCTCGCCGGCCAAATCCGCAGCAACCGCGGGCCGGCTCGTTTGCCCGTCAACACGCCTCTCGGCACTCGCTTGGAACAACGCCAGGATATGTTCGCACGGGCCTTGTTGCAACAGGTTGGCGTCAAAAAACGGACAGGAGCAGCGGCCAAAAATGATGCTGCCGCTGTCGTTGACCACCACTTCCACTTCAGAAATCTCTCCCACGGATCCGCCAACGTGCCAATCGCGGTAGGTAATTTGGCGTTCAACCGGCCCGTCGGGCGTCTTCAATTGTCGTGTTTTCGTTGTCTCTTGAGCGTAACAGGTCTCGATGGTGACGCGGCCTTCCCGCAGCAACCTCGCGCCCAACTCGCGCCGCAGGTCGGGCGGAAAATACTTCGCTTCATCGACTGGCTCGGCAAACAATTCGCGATGCCTGTAACGGCGCGTCTCCACGTCGAACATCACTCGACCCTGGCGGCAAAGACGCGCCAGCAACCGTGTCGCGCGGCCTTCGTCGATTGCCAACTCCGCGGCCACTTCGCCCACCGAGCAATGGTACTCCCGCCGCAAAAGGTCGAGCGCGGCCGGCAGCAGAGCGTCGTCGGCCGTCGTGTCCTGCAACAGGTCGAAGCCGCCGCTGCTTGTGAAGCTGGCTTCGGAAAAACCGCTTAAGCCGAGCAGGAACGTCATTCCAGCCAACCGCACGGCGTAAAAACTCGGTAGCGCCCTGCCTTTCAAATACACCTGCACCGATTCCGCGAACGGCAGCAGACCCTCAATCAATTTCAATCGCCGCCGTCCCCAGACGCGCGTGACCTTGCGCTCGGTATAATTGTGCGCAGCGCCGACAAGCGGCACCACATATTCCCACGGTTCCAGCACCAGCCGCGCGTCGTGGCCGGGGTCGAACTCATAGCGCAGAGCTCGCGGCGACATGCGGGCCTTGGTGTAACGCAAATACCGCAGAGCCGCCAAAAGATCAATCGGCCGCACCTCGATGCGGGTGCCGGTCAGGCCCATCGCCCCTTGTACCTGCAAGAACCCGCGCACCCAGCTCTCCGGGACATCGACTTTACGCTCGAAGCGCCCACCCGCGCCCGCCGTCGCCACTTCAAAACCTTCGGGACCGACCCGGAACCGCGTTCGTCGCCCGCTGCGCATTTCGCCAAGCGCTCCCCAAAGCCAGGCGGTGAAGTCGATGTTCGTCGTGCCGAAGATGGTGTCGCCGCTGGCCTCGAACACCGCAGGATCGACGATCAGCGCGGCATATACCGATTGGTCTTGGCTGAATGCCTCGAAAAAGATGCGGTCGGGATGCACGGTGATGATTGGGTCGAGCGCATCCAACCCCGCAATCCAGGTGTCGTTTGACCAGATCGCTTCGCCCAAGGCCCTCAAGGCGATGCGCAGGTTGAAACCATGTTCGCGAACCGTCCCATCAAAGCGCACTGGGCGGCGGAGGTTGGTGGCCAACGCCAGGGTCGCTGCATCGCGCGTCGATTCAAAGACCGATGGCGAAGCGTAATCCACCAGCACGATCATGCCGGCGCCTCCTCAAGCCCGTAGACGATCGGTCGTTCGCGCGGTCCACGAAGTTCGGGCCACGCATGCAGCACCTGGCCGATCAGCCCGACGAGCTCCTCCTTAGGATATCGCTTGTCGGGCAAGCACAGCGCCTCGCGAGCTCGCCGCAACACGCGGGAGGCGGCGCCGCGGTCGGCACGAGCGGCATTCGCCAAGGCGCCGAAGGCGGCCAATCGCGTCTTGCGATGCAGCGGGCGCAGCAACGTGCCCTGCAAGATGTCCAGCGACTCGACGGCCAAGGTGCGCGCCCGCTCGTCCGTCTGCGCGAGCACCCGATACGCCAGCATCTGCACATGCACCTCGGAGCTTTCGATCAAATCGCGTACCGCGTCAGGCACGGACAAGAATGCCGAGAACGATCGCACGAACAAAAGCCGCGCCAGCGAATTCGTGCGCAAGAGGAGTTCGTAGTTGCCAATGCCGAAGGCCGGCACCTGTGTCAGAATGTTGGCGGCGCGGCGGGCGAACGTCGCCCTGGTCTCGGTCGCGCAGCGATTCCAGCGAATCCGCCAATTCCTCCGCCGCCTTCATGATCGCGGCCTGTTCCTTCACGGCCCATGCAAATTCGTACTTCGGCCGCGTAACATAACGGCTGGCGAGCAGGTCGACCATTTCGTCGTCCGCCGCGCGTTGCGCGGCCGCCAGCAGTTTTGGCCCGCCCTGCCACGATGTCGGCACGACGTGCGGCTTAAACGGCCCGCGTACAGTCGCCGGGTAGCGCTCGTAGAGCCGCGCCGCCAAATCATCTTTGAGCGAGTGAACCTGGGCGAAGCTGGCTCCCGGCCAGTTCCACTCTTGCGAGACTCCGGCCAACGCCCGTAATCGCTCGAGGCGTGCGGGGTCGTCAAGCCGCGCGTTGTCGAGCAGCCAGCCGACCGCCAGATTGAAGTACTTCGGTTGATTCGCGGTTCGCGCGACCGCCGCCCAAAGATCCCACCAGCCGGATTGCTGCGCGAGTTCGAGAATCGCGTCGGGCGTGCTGCCATACCATCCGCCCACGATGGTGCTCAGTTTTTCGCGGATGTAGGGCATTACTTCGCGTCCACGCAGCCGCAAGAGCTTCAATGCTCCGCCGCCGAGTTTCAAGCCCGAGCCTTCGGGGTGACGCTTGCGCAGCTCGTCGCAGAGCCGGCCGGCGTCGGCAACTTCACGCGCGAGGCGCTCGATGTCGCTTTCCCACTGTTTCAAGTCGACCTGCCTGCGATAGATCGCCATTGCCAACTCGTCGTCGTTGGCGGCTAATGTGGCGGCGATCATCTTGCGCCACATCTCGCGTTTTTCCCGGCCGCCCCAAAAGCTGTACTGCCTGGGCAAGTGCTTGAGTAAGAACGAGCGGCAGGCGGGGTTGACGGCATAGAGATCCAAGGCGGCGGCCTCGTCGAGTTCAAACCAGGCGTCGAATTCTTCGAGCACGACGGCCTGCGCGGCCGGCGTTTTCGCCGCCCGATACTGAATGGCCAACTCTCGGCGCCACGCATCACTATCGACGCCCCAGTGCTCGTTGCCAAACTTCCAGGTGAGCAGTCGGCGCACCAGCCAAGTATCGCGATTTTGCCGCGATTCAGCCAGCCAGCCTTCGAGGCCGGTGGCATGTTCGCTCCACTTGACGCGCCGCCAGCTTCGCCAGATGTTACCTTCAAACTCGGAAAAGTGGGTCAGTATAAACTCGCGAAAGACGACGCGGTTGCGCCTATAGAGCAGCGGCCCCCAAAACCAAGTCATGCCGGCCAAATTCCGTTGCCGACGCAGGCCTTCCAGGTGATCGCGCAGCCGCAGATCGTCCGGCTGATTGGCCAGCAAATCGTTGATCGTTCGTCGTAATTCTGCCGCGGTGCTCATGGTGTTGATCGCGGTGACAAAACAACCGCCGGTTATTCTTCGTCCGACTCTTTAACCTTTGGCTGGGTGGTTTTTACCACCGGCGCCTCCAACCCCTCGATCGTGAGCGTGCCGACCTTGTTCTCGCGGTCCAAGTCGATCACCCGGATCAGGTGGTTGTTGGTGTCGGCGATGAACAGCCGCCGTCCGGCGGCGCTAATTCCGGCAGGCTCGTCAAACGCCGCCGCAGCGTTTGCGTCCGCCTGGCCGCCGGCAATGGTTTTGCAGGTCTGCGCCTGGGGATCGATTTGCTTGATTTTGTTGTTATACGTATCGGCCACGTAAATACTGCCATCCACAAACGCCACGCCCAGGCAATGTTGCAGACGCACTTTGCCGTATTGTCCGTCCACGTC
>DASVGM010000708.1:0-3075 GCA_036379555.1 Pirellulales bacterium
GGCCCGGCTGCCAAGTTGGCGGGACGAGCCTCGCCGCCCCCCGCCGCATAAGGCAGATTGATGTAATGCCACTCGGCATGATGAAACGGCTTGAGATCCTGGTCATGGTGCTCGGGCGTTCCGCGCACCCAGTCGGGCCAGGTCGCCGCACGCACGAATACCCATTCGTCTTCGCTGAATCCTTCGGGACGCGTCTCGGTCAGGTAGCGTTTGTAGTGCGGGTGCGCCCGCAGCAACTGACACGCCGCCTGCCGTTGCGCGCCGTCGAGTTGCCGCCAGGCCAACAGCGCCACGGCCATGTGCCCCGTGCTGTTCCAGGCGGTCGCCCGACCGGCGTGGGCAAAGATCAGCAACCAAATAAAGACCAGGCTCAGGCAGTTCTTCTTCATGACGGCCATTCTAGCGTTTTGCCGCCAATTTGCGATGCGAGAATATGGCCTGCTTTTTGCGTCACTTTAGAGGCTATCCGAAACTCGAATTTCGCCGTGGCGGCGTATCGTGGGGCGGCTCGCCGAGCCGTCTTTCGCGTCCAGACGGGCCGGCGGCCCGCCCCACGACGAGTTTTCGGATAGCCTCTTAGTGCGGGGCAGCCCGCTACACACGTATAAAGAGAAGGAGAACGTCATGTCGAGTGGAACTCAAACTCAAAAAGGTCTGGCAGGCTGTTGTCTCGGCTTGCTGCTTTTCGTCTCGCCGGCCGCTTATGGACAAACGATTCGCGGCCCGCGTGACTATGTTTCGACCGATCGTTACGGGCACGCCTATCGCGACACGGTTTTTGGCGACGATCCGTATCATGAAGACCGTAGCCTGCGCAGGCAGGCGGCGCGGGAAGATCGTTCCTCGCGATACGATCGTCAACGTGTGCGGATCGAGGAAGACCGCCTCGCCGATCAATCGAGCTACAGCGACGTTTATCCGTTTTCACCGCGCGGCCAGCGTGTGGCGCCTCCGCGTGAGGAGCGGCGACCGCCGGCGTATGCCGACCCCTACACGCTTCCCAAAAAACGCTATCGCGACGGCGTTATTCGCAACGATTACGCCGGCGCCCCGGTCTACCGGCATTTTTACGGAGGCGTCGATCGCTATGACTCGCCGGGCTACCTGGACGACGCCGGCCGAGCCAGCGCCTTGTCCAACGGGTATGTCAGACGTGGCGTCGCGGAGTTCAGCGGCCAAGGGTATGCGGGGGTTCGCCCCAACGACGTTTACCCATTGAACCGCGACGTGAATCCGCGCCGCTATCGCGGTCGCTTCCTCAACGGCGAAGTGGCCTACGACGACCAAGATACTTCAGGCGCGAACGAGTTGGAAGATTTTATTCGTTCCGAGCTGTCCGTCCGCCCCGGCGCCAATCTACGGGTGTCGAGCACCGGCACCTGGACCTTCCGCAATTATCTTGATGCCGGCAACCAGGTCCATGCTCGTTTCCGGATCCCGGTGCATCGCGCGTTTGGATATGGACGCACGCCGTGACAAGTGTCGCGCTCGCCCATGCGCCGGTGATCGTCGCCTGCCGTTTTGTTAGACGCTCGTTAGGCGTGAACCGCCGCCTGCGACCGGTTTGCCTTGCCGCCCGCTGGCGATAAGTCATCGACCAGCCGCGGCAGGTTGCCGGCCGCGTCGAAGGGCAACTCGCGCAGCTCGGTGAGCACCTCCAGGTCTTCGCGGCGGCTCGCTTCATCCCAGTATTTTTGCGAACACTCGACCTCGGCCAGCGAGAGCGTATTGCGTATCCAGAGAATCTTGGCGTCGATCGGTTCGGTTAGCCCGATGGTCGGTAACGCGGCGTCAAGCATTTCGCCATCGGTCTCAAAGTCGCAGGGCAGCATACAGGCCGCCACGTTGCCGCTGGTGAGACAGTTAATGCGGGTCTTCACCGGGTCGACCTGTTTCAAAAGCCGAGTGGTGCAAAGCTCGATCAAGCCGATGCCCGACGCGTTGCCGTGCGTCTCTTCCGTCAGCCCGCGCACGGCGATCCGCTTTACTTTGGGATATTCGTCTTGGGCCGCCTGGTGATATTGAAACTTGCGACCGACCACGTTCGTATCGACGCCGGCGCCGCTGATGTTCTTGCCCAGTTCGTCGATGAGCAGAATATCGACAAGCTGAAACGGCAGCTTGGGCATCCACCGCCGGGCCACCTGGAGCAACTCGCGCTCGCGGGCTTCAAGCTCATGGGCGCCGACGGCCGCGATTTTGGCGGTTTCGTCATAACCGTTTTCCACGATGCCCAAGCCGGCCAGAATATGGCAGCGTTCGAGCACCTTGCCGGCCACGCTGCGCACGATTTGCGGGAAGCTGTAATCTAGTATCGCGCGGTGATAAACCTTGGCCCCTTCGTGCTTGCCCAGTCCGATAAGCATCATTTTCATCAGGCCGCTCTCCACGTCGCCGACGAAATCGGTGTGCGGCTTCACACGGCCCACCACCAGCACATGGTCGGCCTGTGAGGCGTGCTTGTCGAAATGCACGGGAAAGCCCTCGGCCGTCTGGCAAACGATGATCGTTTCCATGCTGGCCTTGATCGGGCAACCGCAATACTCTTCGGTGATGCCGTAGCCTTCGATGATGCCACGTTGCCCTTCGGCTGTGCCGCCGCCGTGGCTGCCCATCGCCGTCACGATAAACGGCTTCGCCCCCAGCTTCTGAAAGAACTGCACCGCCGATTTGATGATGACTTTGATGTTGGCGATGCCGCGGCTGCCGGCGGTAATGGCCACGGTTTGGCCCGGCTTAACTTGGCGTTCCAGGCCGAGTCGCGCCAGTTCGGCCTGCACCGTGCCGGGAATGTCTTCCAGGCGCGGGGCCTCGAACTTTTGGCGGACGCGAAAGAATTTGGGGTAGGTATAAAGGCGGGAAGGGGCGGACATGCGAGTCTCCGGGGGGATGCTAACGCCAACTATTCTACAGGGGGCCTACGACGGAGGGTAGACGGTAGAGGCTGCCATGCCGAGTTTTGCCGGGCCGTTTTTAGCTGCGATCATGTGGTAGACTTGTCTAATGCCCCCCGAAAACGGCCCTCTTTGAGCCAGTCAATGTCCGCCAACTTCGATACCGCGTGGAAAGAGGCTC
>DASVGM010000709.1:0-42050 GCA_036379555.1 Pirellulales bacterium
GAAGAAATGCGGCAGACGTTGCCCGACGACGTGATCATCGACACGCACGTCTTCCGCCAGGCGAGCTTCATTGAGGCGGCCGTCGCCAATGTGGTCGAGGCCATTCGCGATGGGGCGATCTGGGTCGTGGTCATCCTGTTCATTTTTCTCTGGAACTTACGCACCAGCGTCATCACCCTGGTGGCCATTCCGTTGTCGATCGTGATCACCGCGCTCATCTTCCGTGTGTTCGGGGTAACCATCAACACGATGACCCTGGGTGGTTTGGCGGTGGCGATTGGCGAGTTGGTCGATGATTCGATTGTCGATATCGAAAACATCTATCGTCGGCTGAAAGAAAACCGGCAGCGACCAACGCCCGAAAACCCTTTGCGCGTGATCTACCAGGCGTCGTCGGAGGTGCGCGGCAGCGTGGTCTATGCCACCTTCATTGTCGTGCTGGTGGTGCTGCCTTTGTTTTGGCTTTCCGGACTGGAGGGCCGGCTCTTCGCTCCGCTGGGACTTTCCTATCTGCTCACGTTGCTCGCCTCGCTTTTGGTTTCGCTGACGGTGACGCCGGCCTTGGCGGCTTATCTGCTGCCAAATGGGCGATTTCTCGAACACTCACACGATCCCTTGGTCGTTCGCGGGTTGAAGTGGCTCGACACGCGGCTTCTGCATCTGACATTACGGCATGCCTGGACCGTGTTATCGTTGGTGGCGGCACTCGTGGCGATGAGCGTGGCGTCCATCTACTGGATGGGCGGCGAGTTCATGCCCGAATTCAATGAGGGCACACTGACCATCGAAGCCCGCACGCCGCCGGCCGTCAGCCTGGAGGAATCAAACCGCGTCGGCACGCTGCTGGAAAAAATGCTGCTGGCAGTGCCCGAGGTGACGCACGTTTCGCGTCGCACGGGCCGGGCCGAAATGGACGAACACGCCGAGCCGGTCAGCCATTCGGAGTTCGACGTCGACCTGCTGCCGCGGCAAGTACACAAACCGGGCATCGCAAACGCCATTTGGCGCGCCATTCCCGGATTGCACCACTGGGGCATGATCGAGCAGGGCCGTCCGCGAGAAGTCATCCTGGCCGACGTGCGCGACCGCATCACCGAGTTGCCGGGCGTGTTGGTCAACATCGGGCAACCGATCTCGCACCGCCTGGAGCACATGACTTCCGGCATTCGCGCCCAGATCGCGGTGAAAGTGTTCGGCGCCGATCTCGACGTGCTGCGCGACAAAGCCCGCCTGGCCGAGCGGCTGATGTCGGAAGTGCCCGGCGTGACCGACCTCTATACCGAGCAGCAGGTTGAGATTCCGCAGGTGCGCGTCACGGTCAAGCGCGACGAGGCGGTGCGTTACGGACTGACGCCGGCGGAGGTGGCCACCGCGTTGGAAACGGCGTTTCAAGGCCGCACGGTCTCGCAGATTCTCGAAGGCCAACGCCTGTTCGATCTGGTGCTCTGGTTCGATCCCGCGGCGCGGCACGACATCGACCTGATTCGCTCGACGCCGCTGAGCATCGCCGGCGGCGGTCGCGTGGCGCTGGGCACGGTGGCCGAGGTCGAAGAAACGACCGGCCCGAACACGATTCATCGCGAGAACATTGTGCGGCGCATCGTGGTGCAGTGCAACGTGGCGGGCCGCGATCTGACCGGCGTGGTCGACGACATTCGCCGTCGCTTGAGCGCGCAGCTTGTACCCACGCTGCCGGCCGGGTATTTCCTTCAATATGGCGGCGAGTTTGAGAACCAGCGCGCGGCGCAAACGCGCCTCATCGTGCTGAGCGGTTTTTCGCTGTTTGGCATTTACTGCTTGTTGGTCAAGTGTTTGGGTTCGTGGCGGGCGGCGGTGCAAGTGATGGTCAATATTCCCTTGGCGGCGATCGGCTCGGTGGCGGCGTTGCTCCTCAGTAACTGGCCCGCGCCGGAGCTGTTGGCCGCGGCGCCGTGGTGGGAATGGCCGCGGCTGTGGGTTTCAGCGACGACGCTCTCACTGGCCCACTGGATTGGCTTCATCACGCTGGTGGGCATCGTTTGCCGCAACGGCATTATGATGATCTCACACTATATTCACCTGATGCGGCACGAAGGCGAGGAGTTCAGCGAGCGGATGATTATTCGCGGCAGCCTGGAACGCCTGGCGCCGGTGCTGATGACGGCGGCTACCGCCATCATCGGCCTGGTGCCTTTGGCGTTGGGCGGCGGCCAAACGGGCAAGGAGATTTTGCATCCGTTGGCGGTGGTGGTGATCGGCGGGTTGATCAGTTCGACCTTGCTCGACCAGATGGTCACGCCCGCCTTGTTTTACAAATTCGGCCGCCGCGTCTACAAAGCCGGTACGGCGGGCGACGACGTGGTTTTTTGACGCGCAGCCCACTGAGAGGCTATCCGAAAACTCGAATTTCGCCGTGGCGCCGTATCGTGGGGCGGCTCGCCGAGCCGTCTTGCGCTTCCAGACGGGCCGGCGGCCCGCCCCACGGCGAGTTTTCGGATAGACTCTAAACAAAATAACGATCATTTTGGTACGCAGTCCGCCCGTCTTCCGCTCAACGAAGGAAAACCCTTAATGTCAGTTCACCGTGTTGAAATCTTCCTGCTGGCGGTGTTTTGCCTGCTCCCGACGGCCTGCGCCGGCGAGGGCGATTGGCCCGCTTGGCGCGGCCCGCGCCGCGATGGCCGTTGCGATGAAACCGGACTGCTAAAGACATGGCCGGAGGCCGGACCCAAACTGCTCTGGACGGCCACAGGCCTCGGCGAAGGGTTTTCTACGCCCAGCATCGCCGGGCGGCTGATTTATGTCATGGGCAACAAAGACGGACAAGAATGGGTGCTGGCCCTCGACCGAGAGGAAATGGGCCAAGGCGTTTGGGCCACCGCCGTCAATCCGGTGCGGCGCGATGGCGGCGGCTACCCGGGTCCGCGTTCCACACCGACGGTCGATGGCAATCGCGTTTTCGCCGTGGGACTCAATGGCGACCTGCTCTGCCTCGACGCCAAAACCGGCAAGACGTATTGGCGGCACGATCTCGTGAGCGATTTCGGCGGAGAGATCGGCAACTGGGGTTATGCCGAATCGGCGCTGATCGATGGCAAGTTGGTGCTCTGCACGCCCGGCGGCGACAAGGCCACCATGCTCGGCTTGCTCAAGTCCAACGGCAAGCCGGTCTGGCGATCGCAATTTGGCGATGAGGCCGGTTACGCCTCGATGATCGCCATTCAGGTTGCCGGCGCGAAACAATACGTGCAGTTCACCAGCCGGGCGGTGGTCGGCGTGAGCGCCAAGAACGGCAACTTGCTGTGGCGCTATGAAAAACCGGCCAATGGCACCGCCAACTGCGCCACGCCGCTGTTCGCCGACGACAGCGTCTTCGCCGCCTCGAACTACAGCACCGGCGGCGGACTCGTGCATTTGCAAAAGGGCCGCAAAACCTGGGAAGCCAACGAAGTTTATTTCACCCAGGACATGAACAATCATCATGGCGGCATGGTGCTGATCGACGGCCATCTTTACGGCTGCGACAACGCCATTTTGCGCTGCCTCGATTTCAAGAGCGGCAAGACGTTGTGGAAAGATCGCTCCTGCGGCAAATGTTCGCTGCTCTACGCCGACGGCCTGCTTTATTGCCGCGCCGAAGACGGCCTGATGAGCCTGGTGGCGGCCACGCCGGATGGTTTTCAGTTGAAGGGCCGTTTTGAGCAATCGCAGCGCAGCGAGCGGCAGGCCTGGCCGCACCCGGTCATCGCCGGCGGCCGCCTTTATTTGCGCGATCAAGACCGGCTTTTCTGCTACGATGTGCGCGGCCCTTCCGGCGGTCATTGACGGCCTCTTGGAGTGCGTTTCTACCGCGCCGTTGGCTTGGAGGGTTCTTTTGCGCGCCACGTTGTATCGTGGGGCGGATAGCGCCGCTGTCGTCTGCCAAGGGCAACGAGCAACGGAGCGGAAAGTCGCCAGATCGGCAGGTTAGCTCGCATGAGGCAACGCGATCGTGGGATGGGACGGCCTTCCCAGGCCGTCGAGGTCTTTGGTGGCGGGCTAGGAAGCCGCTCCTCCAGCAATGCCTTATCAGGCGCTCTTTACCGAACCACCGGTGTCGCCTATTCTGGAATTACAGAGCCATAGGAACAACCGGACTGGAGAAACAGGACAAGCCAAACATCGGAGGAGGCATCGCGATGTCGCAGGGTTTTAACGCTTATCGTGAGTGGTTGGGCATCGCAAGTCAGAGCGACATACCAAGCTATTATGAGTTGCTTGGTTTGCGCCCGCTCGAGCCCGACACCGCTCAGATCGAAGCCGCTTATCAGCGGCAATCCGCGCGCTTGACGGCGCAGCTTGCGGGCGGACAGGCTGACGTGGCCCAGCGCCTGCTGGGCGAAATCGCCGAGGCCCGTTTGACTCTTTTAACCCCCACGGCGAAACGCGCCTACGATACGGCGCTCGCCACCACGATCGCTTCGACAGCACCGGCCGCCAGTTCAAATCCGCCCGTCGAGATGCCCGCGGCTCCCGCGGCGATGCCGTCTCAGCCCGTCGCCGCCTATCCGGCGATGCCCCAGGCGGTCCAGGGACAACAACCCGCGGCGAGTTATGGATATCCCGGCGGCTATCCCGCCGCTCAGGCGATGAACCCCGCGTATCCTGCGCCGCAGGCCTATCCCGGCTGGCAAGGTCAACCGGCGATGCCTGTGGCGGCGGCCGGCTATTACCCCAACGCCTACCCCGCGGCGGCGCCGATGGCGGCCGCCCCGCAGCCGGCGGTGGAAGAGCCATCGATGCCGGCTATCCGTCGGCGGCGTACGCGGCGGCGTTCTTCGCCGGTTCCGGCGGTCATTGGCGTGCTGGGAGTCTTGGTGGTGCTCGGTGGCGCATGGGCTTTTTACAATAGCGGCGCACCGGCGCCGACTGACGATGGCAATCAGCCCTCGACGACAAACGGCGGGGCGGCTCAGCGCGCCAAACGCATCGCGATGCTGCGGCCCGATTCAGCGCCGGCCGACGCGACACCGGACACAGCGACCGTCAAGAGCCACTCGTCGCCCGGCGTGACCGGCGACACCAACCGCAACCAGCCGGCCACCGCAACGGGCGCGAACGACGACACGAAAATGTCGCCTCCGAACGCCCGGCCACCGGAGGCGCCCCCCGCCGCGCCGGCGCCGCCCGAAAAGCCGCCGGCTGCCAAACCGGCAGCCGAGATGGCGGCGCCCGCGAAGCCGGTGATCGACAAGCCGGAACCGGAGAAGCCGGCGTCAGAGAAGCCGGCGCCTGAGAAGCCGGCGTCAGAGAAGCCGGCGCCTGAGAAGCCGACAGAGGAGCCGGCGGAGGCGAAGGCCACGGCGGAGGAAGCGGCCAAAGTGGCCGAGTTGCTGAAATCGGCTCGCGCGGCTCTGGCCGGACGCGACATCGCCAAAGCCCAGGATCTTTTGGCCGAGGCGACGATTGAGGCCACCGCCCCCGACACCACGGCAGATGTGGGCCGCGTGGAACTGCTGGCCAGCTACGTGGAAATGTTTTGGGACGCCGTTCGGCAAACACTGCCTAAACTTGGCCTGGAGGAACTGGAAATCAACGGCACGATGGCGGCGGTGGTCGAGTCGGACGAAAACCACCTGGTGATTCGCGCCGAGGGAAAAACGCACGAGTACCAATGGCAGAGGCTGCCGCGGAGCATCGCCTATTACCTGGCCAATCGTTGGTTGGCGCCCGATGATCCGGTGCGAAACCTGGTTTTGGCCTCGTTCGAGATTGTCGATCCCAAAGGTGACCGAGGCCACGCCGAGAGCTTGCTGAGCGACGCCGCGTCGGCCGGGCTGAAGTCCGACTCGCTGCAGGCGGAACTCAAACTGGCTCGCGGGAAATAGTTTCCGCGGCCAAGTATCGCAAATCGCCCGCGCGGCGCGTGAACCCGTTGCGGTCGAGATACTCGCAGATGGGCACCGCGTATTTGCGCGTCGTGCCCAGCAGTTCGCGGATCTCGCTCACGGTGCGTCCCGCTCCGCCCGACATCCGCTCGGCCAGCCGCTCGCGCAATTGCCGTTCGACCTCGGCGTGCAACAGAAATCCGCCGCCGATCTCCACGAGTTGCCCCTCGGCCACGGCCAACGCCACAAGCTGGTTGACGGATTGTTGGTTGCGGGTGGTGGCCGCGCGCACGTCGTCGACGCTCGGTGGCTCGCAGCCAGCCAGTCGAAAGGTTTCCACAATCTCGGCCAGCAATTTTTGTTCGTTCTTTGACAACTGAGGTCCGCGACCCGGCAAGGCCACGCCGCGGTCGCTTTCATGCAGTTTGCCGGCGCGCGACATGGCGTTGAGAATGGCCGCGATCACCGGCTCGGGGCCGAGATAGTCCAGTTGATGCACCAGCCGTGAACGATCGAGCGCCATGCGCAGCGGAAACTCGTTGTGCTGACGATCGAGAAGGGTTTCAATCCGGTCGAAAATCGAATTCAACCAGCGGCGTTCGACGCGCAGCACGCGCATCGCCGAGATGGTCAGCTCCAACAAATCGCCCCGTCGCACCAACTCCTGGGTGATTTCGTCGGGACGATCGACGCCGGCGGCGCGCGTCAGGTCGGAGGGGCGCCATTCGGCCAGGCCAAGGAACGACAGCGCGGCCGCGGCGCGGGCGACCGCATCGCCGTCGCGCAGCTCGGCCAGCCGCGTCAGAACCTCCGCGTCGCCGCGCGGCAGCCGCCGGGCGGCGGGATTGAGCACGCTGCCGCCGCCGATGGTCATCACCGGCGATTCGCTGCGCAGCACGAGCGGCTGTCCCCAGGTCGAAACCGCCGGCTCGGCAAGCAAGAGTTGCACCATCGCCGCGCCGCCGGGCTCCAATCGCTCTCCCGCCAAGAGAACCACCGAGGCGATCAGCTCGGCCGTTCCCAGATGGACGCGAACGCGGCTGCGGTTTTTGAGCGGACGCGCTCCGGCGGCCAGTACGATTTCAGCCGTCAAAATTCGGGCGGGGGCCAGGTAACCGGGCGCGGCCAATTCTTGCCCGCGATGGATTTGGCCGTGATGGATGCCCGCCAGGTTGATCGCCGCGCGTTGCCCGCGATGCACCTCCTCGCAGGGCCGATCGTGGCTGTGCAAACCGCGCACGCGCACCGCGATGCCGCCTGGCTCGACGACCAGGTTGTCGCCCAGCGCGGCGCGGCCGCTGGCCACGCTGCCGGTCACCACGGTGCCATGCCCCGCGACGGTGAACGTGCGATCGATCGCCAGCCGAAACGGCGCGTTCAAGCGCTCCACGCGCGGCGACCGCGCGGCTTGACCGGCGGCCGCAGTCAAGGCCGCTTTCAGCTCGGCCAGTCCCCCGCCGGTGGCCGCGCTGGTGCGTATCACCGCCGCCCGGCTTAAAAAAGTATCGGCCACCAAGTCACGCACTTCGGCCTCAACCAGGTCGATCCAGTCGGGGTCGGGCAGGTCGCACTTGGTCAGCGCGATGACGCCGGCGGGCAGGTTCAACAGCCGCAGAATCTCCAGGTGCTCGCGAGTTTGGGGTTTGACGGAATCATCGGCGGCCACCACCAACAGAGCCAGGTCGATGCCGGTGGCCCCGGCCAGCATGTTGCGCACGAAGCGTTCATGTCCGGGCACATCGACGATGCCCAGCCGGTAATCTCCCAGCGCGAGCTCGGCGAAGCCGAGGTCGATGGTGATGCCGCGTACCTTCTCCTCCGGCAAGCGATCGGTATCGATGCCGGTCAGCGCCTTGACGAGCGAGGTTTTGCCGTGATCGATATGTCCGGCGGTGCCGAGGATCAGGTCCAGCATTTTCTTACGATGACCGTGCTTGTTTCCGTGGGGTGGCGTTGTCGTCAGCGGTTGATTCTAACTTATTCCGCACGCCAGCGGAAATGCGACGCGATCCTCGCGAACACGCCCCGCCCGCACACTAACCAACGCGGGCGGAAACGGGTATGATGCGTGCATCTTGATTTGTCTGAGGTGCTAAGAGAATGGCGCGCTGGCCGTATACGCGTTGGACCTGGATTTTTACTTATGGGGCAGTTTTCGTGCTGTTTCCGCTATTGTGCTTGTTGGCCTATTTCTGGGTAAAAAATGGTTGGTGATGCCGCCCGGCGGCACGCCGGTCATTGGGATGGACTCACTTGGCAACATCGAACAAAACGGGCGGCGGCTGTCACGGGAGGATGGGCTTCCTAGCCCGTCACCGTAGATCGTGACGGGCCAGGAGGCCTATCCGCCATGTTTCGTCGGACATTCTTTTGGATTGATACCTTGACGCTGCTTCGCAAAAGATGCCTTCAATCCATAGTGCGATGCGCCTCGCTCAGCGAGATGAAACCATCGCCGTTGAGATCGAGCGCCCGAAATTTCTCGGCCGTACCAGGAAACTCATCCAGGCTGATCTCTTGATCGCGATTCTCGTCCATGAACACAAACCAATCCGGGCCGGCCGGCAGGGGCGGCGGCGCCGCGGTCCTCCGCCTTGGCTGCGACATGTCGCTTGGCATTCCGCGGCCCAACCAAAGCGTCATGGAGCCAGGCAACTCTGCCAGCGAGATGCGTTCGTCGCCGTCGGCATCGAGCGCTAAAAGCACCTCGCGCGCGGCTTGCAGCTCGCGTTTGGTCAAGCGGTCGTCGTGGTTGGCGTCCAACAACGCAAACAGCACGTCCTGGTCGTCTTGGGCCACAGCTTGGATGGCCGTCGTCTGCGGCTGCTGACGCCGCTGATAAGCCAGCAGTTCATGCAGGTAAAGCTTGCCATCGGCGTCGGCGTCGGCTTCATCAAAAATGCGAGCCAGTTCGGGTGACGAATCGCCGAGATCGGTCTTTTCGAGGTAACTGTTCTTGTCTTTGTCAAGCATTTCAAACTGCGCTTCGGCAGCGGTCTTAACATCCGCCCCTTGGCGATCGTCCATCAGGATTTGCAAGCGATAGTCCGCCAGTCGCAGCAGCAACCCGTTTGGCAAATGTGATACAAGGTCGCTCTCCGGCCCCAGGATTTCAGCGGCGCGCACCAGCGAAACGCCCGACAGCAAATCGCCAGATCGTCCAAAATTGGCGGCCAACACAAGATGCGGCTCCACGGCGTCGAGCATGCGGGCCTCGTCGTAACTCAAGTGGCCGTCGTGGTCGGCGTCGAGCCGGTCGGCCAGCGATTTCAACAGCGGCGAGGCGTCGTCGGGTATCTCGTCGCTGGAAAGATAGATCTCGGCGAGCGCATAGATAATGCCGTCCCAAGAGGCCCTCGGACCCAAACGCAGGGCGGCCGGCTGATTGAAATACGCGTCTTGCCGGGCCGACATCGCTTGCCGATCGCCCGCCAACGAATCGTCGAGTTCGTCCCACGAGACAAGATGATCGTTGTTCGCGTCTCGGACACGCAGCCGCACTGGCGCGCCGGCCAACTCGGCGGCGTCGAGCAGGTCGTCGCCGTTGGCGTCGAGCATGACACGGACGATCGATTGCCGGCGGTTGGCGTGGCGATATTCAGTCGTTCCCGCGAGCGAAAAGGCGTCGCCGGCGCTTTTGGCCCGTGAGACAATCCGTCGCGCCTCGTCACGGTCGAGAAGGCCGTTCTGGTTGGTGTCGTAAGTCTTCAAAAACTCCTTGCGCAGGACGTTGCGAGTTTGCACGTCAAAGCGTGCGGCGAAAGCGCGTTTTGGGTCGCTGTAAATCTCCTCCCACGTCGCGCGGCCGTCGCCGTCGTGGTCGGCCAGCTTGAGCGCGTCGTCGACCAACTGCTCGCGCGCGTCGGCGAACGGCTGGCCGTCGATCGTCATCCGCAGT
This sequence comes from Pirellulales bacterium, assembly GCA_036379555.1. GTDB lineage: Bacteria > Planctomycetota > Planctomycetia > Pirellulales > JAICIG01 > DASSFG01. The sequence goes on from DASVGM010000709.1 coordinate 9,745, forward strand.
TCCACCAGCAGGGGCGCAGCGGGCAAGAATAGGAGGAACCGTTCGCGGCCCAAAGCGTCGTCCGTTTTGGCCGGCGTTTCGGCCGGCGTGTCGGCAGCGGTCTTGCCGCTCGCCTCGGCCGTTTTCCGCGAAACAGGCGGGGCTACGCTAGCGGCGGCGTCTTGGGCAAGCTCGGCTGGATGCGGCGGCGCCTCCGGCGTGACCACAGGTTGAATCGTCGCCTTCTGGCCCGGTGGCGCGGCGGACCGGCGCGTACAGCCGGCAACCATGAACAGTAATGTTAGACAGACAAGGAGGCGGGCCAGGCTCATCTTGCCGTACCCAAAATAAAAGAATAGACTACGCGCCACTTCTGCCCACCCTACACCTCCTCCCCTCCTCAAGCAAGCGCCGAATGTTGGTCACCCACGCTGGTGACAGGCCAGGAGGCCCATCCTCCGGCAAGCGTCGACCGCCTCATTTCAGCCCGCCTGCGCTATACAGTCTAGCCGCGGACAACTTTTTTCCATTTGGAACACTTTCATTTCAATCTAGTGAATTTGGAAGACCTTGGTGGTTTTTCTGATTTAGACGGACATTGCCGGACGATAGAATTGCCCGTTCGGTAAGATTTAACGATTAAGAAGAGTTTGCGTCCGTGTCGACGAGCCATTTTCCATTGCGCCGCGCGTTCATGACTCAGGTGTGGATCGCCTTTGTCGCGATGGCTTCGGTCGACGCGCTCCCGGCCGCCGGGCAAACAATGCAGCGCGACCGGCCGACACAGCCAAATGACGCACCGCAAGCCGCTTTTGCTTCATCGGCAACGAAAACCCGCCCAACTTCACAGCAGCCGGTGCCAAGCATGGCCGTGATGGCGACCCCGCCGGAGGACGCGCCGAGGTTTCTTTCCAGTCCGGCGCGACACTTCGCCGAAATCGCCGACGCGGAACCGTTTACTCCAGTGCGCCGCGACCGCGCCGTCGCATTCCAAGGCGCCGCGGAGTCGGAACCGGCGGGCGACCAACAGACCATCGACGCGCTTTCAGAGCGAATCGAGATGCTGGAGAAGCAAAATCGCAAGAGCGGGCAAACGGAGAAAAAGGATCCGAAAAAGGGGGGCTCAAGCGGCAGCTTTGAACACAATATCTTTGGGCGCATCATGGCCGATACGGTGACCTTCGGCCAAAGCCCCGGCAACATCGCGCAGGTGGGCCATGCCCCAAATGGCACGGCCTTCCGCCGTGTTCGTATTGGCGTGCAAGGCGAGGGACATGACATCTATTTTTATCGCCTCGAAGTCGATTTCGCTAGCCCCGGGCAGGTGATCAAGCAGGTGCCGCGCGTCACCGACGCCTACGCGGAAATCCGCAAGCTCCCTTTCGGCACCATTCGCATGGGCGAATTTCGCGTGCCGTTCAGCGCCGAGCGCCTGGCCAGCAGCAACGACACCACCTTTATCGAACGCGGCTTACCGCAGGCGTTCAACCCCGCTCGTCAGCTTGGCATCATGGCCTACGATTCGACCGAGAACTACTTCTTCTCCTGGTATAGCGACGTCTCCACGCGCGACGCGACCAACCAAGGCCAGCAATTTGGCAAGGCCGGACGGGTTGCGTTAACGCAACGCGTCGTGTTCTTGCCCTGGTACGACGAACCATCCGGCGGACGGTACCTGTTCCATATCGGCGGGGCCTATCAGTTTCAGGACGTGCGCAACCAGGCGGTGAACTATTCGACAACCCCAGAAGTCTTCCTGTACGATGGAACGACGAACGAGATTCCCAAATTCATCAGCACGGGCAACATCACGACGCGGGACGTGAACATGGTGCAAGCCGAGGCTTCGACCGTGCTCGGCCCGCTTTCGTTTCAGGCGGAATACTACGGCGTGTTCGTCGATCCCACGGTCAATCGGTTCAACAAAGATCTCTTCTTCTCCGGCTGGTACGTTTACGGCAGCTTCTTTTTGACGGGTGAAAACCGTCACTACAATCGCGATCAGGCGTTTTATGACGCGGTCACGCCGTTCACCAATTTTTTCCGAGTGCGCGGCCAGGACGGCAGCATCATTCAAGGCCCTGGAGCGTGGGAAATCGCCGCGCGCGCATCGCAAATGAACTTAAGCGACCGCAACATTCAAGGCGGGTTGCTCAACGATTTCACGCTCGGGTTGAACTGGTATTTGACCAAGCAGATGAGGGTTTCGGCCAACTATATTTATGTGGTGAACAACGTCCACAACAAGCAGACCTACGCCAATGTCGTTGTCACTCGCGCGCAAGTAGTTTGGTAGCCGCCGCTCGTCAGCGCCGGTTTACCGCGGAGCGTTGTAAGCTTCGCCGCCGCCGCGCGTGCCCAGCGACCGCCAAACGAACAGGTCGATGCCATCGGCGAGAAACCGGACGGAACCATCCAGCAACAGGCCGCTCACGCCGCCGGGATGATAGCTGCGCGAGACAATGGCAGCATAAGTCGGCGGCGTGCCATGCTCCTCGCGCATCGAAACGAAATCGACGTCGTAGGCCATGCCCGCGTTCAGGTAGCTGATCTTGGTGTTCGGCGGCAAAGCCGTGGTGAAGCCGGTTTGCTGCACGTGGGCGTCAACCCATTCGGTATGCCCCGATTCGGGTTTGAAATTGCCCCCATACGCCAAAACGGCCTCGGCCGACAACGGCGGCGCCACGCCGAGCGTTGCCGGGTTGCCGCCATCGCAAAGGTAAGGATTCCAGGCTTTCACCTCGGAGAACGCCAACGTGTTGCTCAGCCCGTCGGTCATGTCGGCCGGCCGCCGCCATTGATTGTGCGTAAAGGCTCCATCGCCGCCGGCGAATGTCGCGGGATTGAAGATAAACCAGGTGCCATAGTTCGCCGCGTAATCAAGCGGATAAAGCAGAATGCCGTCATCCGGGTGAGGCTGATCGTGAATTTCATCCGGGCAAAGATACGTGGCCACCCGCTGCTGCGTTACGTTGGGCTGCGTTTTATAAGGCTGGCCGAAGTTGATCATTTTTTGCAGGTTTTCTTGCTCCAAGTAGGGCAGCAGGCTCGCCTGGACGGACCAGCTTGCGGTTATGCCCGTGCGGTAGTAAACGCCGGGAAACGCCCTCGTGGCGACTTCATAATTCTGCAAGGCTAGCCCGATTTGTTTGAGATTGTTGGCGCATTGGCCGCGGCGGGCGGATTCTCGGGCGGCCTGTATCGCCGGCAAGAGCAAGGCGACTAAAAGCCCGATGATGGCGATCACCACGAGCAGTTCCACAAGGGTAAAGGCGGCGCGGCGTTGGGTAAGCCGGGATGGCATGTGGGTCATTTTCACTACCTGACGGACACGTTTTGTTGATACTGCGACTCAGTCGCATCAAAATGGTGATTGTAAGCACAACCGGCGAGCGTGTCAAATGGCCCGGATGATTTATTTCGCGGGCCTCTCGATCAATACACGCAGGCCATTTAACACGACCAAAACGGTGCTCCCCTCGTGGCACAAGACGCCCAGCCACAGCGGCAGATTCATAAAGCTGAGCAACACCAACACGCCGATCACACCCAAGGCGAACAGCATGTTCTGACGGATGCGCCGCTTGGCCTGCCGGCTAATCCAGATTGCCATAGGCAAGGCCGTCAGGTCATCGCGCATCAGAACGACGTCGGCCACTTCCAGGGCGACGTCGGTTCCGGCGCCGCCCATCGCAATGCCCACGCCGGCGACCGCCAGCGCGGGCGCGTCGTTCACGCCGTCGCCGACCATGGCCACGGTGCGGCCCGCTTTCGCCAGGCGGCGCAGCTCGGCGACTTTCTGTTCCGGCAGCAGCCCGGCGAAGGCCGCATCCGCGCCGATCGCTTGCGCGACCCTCTGGGCCACCTGTTCATTATCGCCCGTCAAGATGACGTTGGCTTGTATGCCCATTCGCTTGAGGGCGGCCAACGCCGCGGCCGCGTCGGGCCGGATCTGATCGCTCAGCCCGATCACGCCAAAAATGCCCGCCTCGGGCGCCGCCACGATGAGCGCCGTCTGCCCCTGTTCGCGCAGATGACGCGCTGCATCGAGCGCCGTTTGAGGTATGGCAATGCCGTGGCCGGCGAACATGCGCTCATGGCCGACTCCGATCCACGAACCCTCGACATGGGCATGGACGCCGAGACCGACGTGATAGTCAAACTCCGTCGATTCCGGCAGTTCGATGCGGCGCCGTTGGGCTTCCGCGACGATCGCATCCGCCACGTGATGCTCGCTGCGGCGTTCCACGGCGGCGGCCAAACGCAGCATGGCGTCGGGCGAGGCGTCCTCCTCGACCCAAAGGGCATCCACCCCGGGCGCCCCGAGCGTGATCGTGCCGGTCTTGTCGAAGGCCACGGTGTCGACATTGCCGAGCAGTTCGAGGTATCGGCCGCCTTTGAAAAGCACACCCAATTGGGCGGCGCGCGCGATCGCTGACAAAACAACCGCCGGCGAACCGATCACCACGGCGCACGGCGATGCCACGACCAACAGCACCATCGCATGATAGAAGGCGTGGCGAACGTCGCTCGTGTGGATGAACAACGCTCCGGCAAAGACGATGGCCGCCGCCAGCAGCACGCCCGACACGTAAGCCTGCTGCCAGCTTTCCACGAACTGTTGCGTGGGATTCTTCTGGGACTGCGCCTCATGAACCATTTTCACGATGCGCTCAAGCATGCTATCGGCGGCCAGCTTCGTCGCGCGCACGACCACGCTGCCGTGGCCGTTGATCGTACCGGCGAAGACCGTCGCGCCAGACGCCTTGACGACAGGCTCGCTCTCGCCGGTGATCGTGGCCTCGTTCACCCAGGTCTCGCCATCCACCACTTCGCCATCGAGGGGAATATGCTCGCCGGGCCGGACACGCACCAGATCGCCGGGCGCGAGCGTCTGTATGCCGACGGTGAGTTCTTGTCCGTCGCGCAACAAAAGAGCTTCACTAGGTCTGAGCTGGACGAGTGACTGAACCGTGTGTTTGGTGCGATAGGTGGCAAAGTCTTCCAACGCGTTGCTGAGCGAAAAGAGAAAGAGCAGCACACCGCCTTCGGCCCAGTCGCCCAGGACGGCGGCGCCGGCGGCCGCCAAAACCATCAACAGATCGACCGTCAACTGCCGCCGCGCCGCCGCTTTGATCGCTTCCAGCAGGGCGGCCGCGCCACCGGCGATGTAGGCGAGAAGGTATAGATAAAACGAGATTTCCGGCCGATCGACGATCCAGCCGGCAATCAGTGCGACCAGGCACAGTCCCGCCTGCGCGGCCGAAGCATAGGGAGGAGGAGTCGATCGGTTCATGCGACTTAATTCCGTGGCGGCCGCTTTACGCGGGCCGTCTGCGATGTGTTGATGGCTTGCCTGGCGACTGTTTTAGCGCCACGCTCCCAATCGTGCAAGCCTCGATGAATCAATTCACGGCGTAGCCCGTATTGCCCACCGGCCGGCACCGTTCAAATCGCAACATGAAGGGTTGATAGTTGTTACTTCGTTTCGTCGCGGCGGCGTTGGACCGTTGATGCCACCCGCTTGCCGGGTGGAGAATCACGTTCGCCGTCTACACGAGGCATTTGCCACCAATCCCTTCTCCGATTTTCCGCCGCTTGGCCGCCTTCGGCGGCCAAGCGGCGGAAAATCGAGGGTTTGGGGGAAGTCCGTCGATGTAGACGGCCAACGTGAAAACTCCCTCGGGCAAGCCGAGGGCCTCTTCAACAAGCACTTTGGCAAGCCAGAGTGCCGCCATTGCGCAGGCCGGCATCGCCGGGGCGCCGCATCGGTTTGCGGCCAGAATTTTTACGAATTCAGCTACCGGCCAGGTGCGCAATGCACCCTAAGAGCAAAGGCGGCGATGTTTTTCGCTGCGCGCCAGCCGGCGACGCGCGGAACAAACCGCCAGTTGCCGATGACGTGCCAGGTTCGATAGAATGTTGTTTCGCGGGGTTGCGATCCATCAAACCACCGCGAACGTCTCAGAGGTTGGCACGGCGAACCGGTCGACCCGACACATTTTTTGACTTTTTGAACAAACGGAATAAAGACGCGCCGCGGCAATACATGAAAACAAACAAGAAAGGCGCGCCCGGCGTGAAAGGCAGCTATTCGTTCGTTAGCCTGGGCTGCCCCAAAAACCTGGTCGACAGCGAACGCATGCTGGGGCTGCTGCAACTCGACGGTTATCAATTGGTGCCCGACCCGGAAGGCGCCGATTTTGTCGTCGTGAACACCTGCGGTTTCATCGAGCGTGCGCGTGATGAATCGTACGCGGCCATTCACGAGATGCTCGATTTGAAACGCCGCGGGGGCATCAAGGGAGTGATCGTTTCCGGCTGCCTCGCCGAGCGAGAAAAAGAGGCGTTGCTGGACCGTTGCCCCGAAATTGACCACCTGGTCGGAGTGTTTGGCCGCGAACATGTGACCAAAGTGGCCGATCGTTTGCTGGGCGGATTGGTCGAGCAACGCACGGTGTTTCAGCCGGCGCCGTCGCGGCCGCTTCCCGATACCGCCCGGCTGCGCATCACGCCGCGGCATTTCGCCTTTCTCAAGATTTCGGAAGGCTGCGACCGGCTTTGCACGTTTTGCGCCATTCCCAAGATGCGCGGCAAGCACGCCACCAAACCGATCGAAGAAGTGGTGGCCGAAGCGCGCGAGTTGGCGGCCGACGGCGTGCGCGAGTTGAACATCGTCGCTCAAGACACCACCTATTACGGCATGGACCTTTACGGCCGGCCGCGTTTGGCCGAGCTGCTGCGCGAGCTCAACGGCATCGAGGGCATCGAATGGATTCGGGTGATGTATTTGTACCCCATGTACTTCAGCGACGAGTTGATCGACGTGCTCGCCGCCAGCGATAAGATTGTACCCTACCTCGATCTGCCGTTGCAGCACGTCAACGACGTTATGTTGCGGCGAATGCAGCGGCGCGTCAATCGAGCCCAAACCGAGCAACTGTTGGCCAAGCTGCGTCAGGCGATTGGCGATCTGGTGCTGCGCACCACGTTCATCGTCGGTTTTCCGGGCGAGACGGAAGAGCAGTTTGAGGAGTTGGTGGAATTTGTGCGTCAGCAACGCTTTGAGCGGCTGGGAGTGTTCACGTATTCTTACGAGGGCGACACGCCCTCGGCCCGCCTGCCGGACCATTTGGATGAGGAGACGAAGGCCGCTCGGCGCGAGCGGCTGATGGCGGTGCAACAGGAGATCGCCTTTGAATGGAACCAGCGGCAGTTGGGCAGCCAACTCGACGTGCTAATCGACCGGCCGGTGCCTGATGAGCGGCAAGCCTGGATTGGCCGCTCTTACGCCGATGCCCCGGATGTGGACGGCGTGGTGTACGTGACCGGCAAAAAACTGCGGCCGGGGCAAATTGTGCCGTGTGAAATGGTTGCCTCGCGCGAGTATGATTTAATTGGGGCCGCCGTGGGCAAACCGCGTTAAACGTCAAAGGACCATGATGTCCGTCAGCAGCAAGTCGCAGCCGCGCTCCGCGGTGTTCAATCTGCCGAATCAGCTCACCCTTTCGCGCCTTGTGCTGGCGCTGGTGCTGTTCGGGCTGATCACCTTTCAGTTTTGGATGGCCAGTCTCGTCGTGTTTGTGGTGGCCTCGTCCACCGACTGGCTGGACGGCTATTTCGCCCGTAAATACGGATTGGTGACGGTGCTTGGCCGCATTCTAGATCCGTTTGTCGATAAGATCATTATTTGCGGCGCCTTTATTTGCCTGGTGGGCGAATACCCTCGTTCCGGCATTGCCGGTTGGATGGCGGTGGTGGTGGTGGGGCGCGAGCTTTTAATTACGGCCTTGCGTAGTTTTTTAGAGCAGCAGGGGGCGGATTTCTCGGCCGCTATGTCGGGCAAGCTGAAAATGGTCGTGCAGTGCATCGCGGCGGGCGTGAGTCTGTTTGCCTTGTCGTATGCGGCCGAGAGCCAGCCCGATTGGCTCAAGTGGCTGCTGATCGGGTCGGTTTGGAGCGCACTGGCGCTGACCGTGTACTCTGGAGCGGAATACGTGTGGCGCGCGGTGCAATTGATAAGGTAGGTGACAAGCCATGATCGACCCTCGGCTCAGCCAGCAACTCGAAAAAGTCGCCATCCGCATCCGCCGGTTGCGATTTTGGCGCGGATTGGCGGCGGTCTGGCTCTTGTCCGCTGGCACCGGCGTGCTGCTGGCGGGCATGGAAAAGAACGCGGGCTGGCAACTTCCCCAAGCCTCGACCGCCATCTTCACCGTCGCGCTGGCGTTGGCGGCCTATCTCGGCTGGAAGGCCCATAGGTCGTGCCGCGATTATCAGGCGGTGGCCGAACGGTTGGAAGCCGGCTATCCCGAATTGCAGTCGTGTCTGCGAACGGCCTTGGAGCAACGGCCCCTGCACGAAGGCTGGCGGTTCAGCTTCTTGCAAGATCGCGTCATCCGCCAAGCGCTCAACCATGCGTATCGACACAATTGGCCAAGTCTGGTGCCTGGGCGGCGAATCGCGGCCGCCATCATGGCTAGCGGCGCGGCGTTTGCCTTGATGCTGTTTGTGCTCGCCGGACTCGATTCGACGGCGGCAACCGCGCGGCGGCCGGCGACATTACAGCCAGAATCGGCCGCGACCGCCGATGACCTGACTTTCACCGTCGAGCCGGGCGATACCGAAGTCGAACGCGGCTCAAGCTTGCTTGTGTTGGCCCGTTTCCAGGGCCCGCAACCGACCGGCGCAACGCTTGTCTATGGGGCGCCCCATGCCGAGACCACTGCTGGGCCGATTCGTTTGAACATGGCCAAGAGTCTTGACGATCCGGTGTTTGGCGAACGTATCGCGGCGGTGGATGGGCCGCTCGATTACCATGTCGAAATGGCTGAAAAGTCGAGCCGGCATTATCACGTTGCCGTCTTTGAGTATCCCAAGCTGCTACGGGCCGACGCCCGGCTGGTTTATCCCGACTACACCGGCAGCGACGAACGGCTGATTGAAGACGTGCGCACCGTCTCGGCCGTTGAGGGCACAGAGCTGACGCTCCTATGCCATCTGAACAAGCCGGTGGCTTCGGCGTCGTTGGCGGAAGCCGATCAGCCGCCGCTCGTTCTCGAGGCGTCGCCAAGCGACGAGCGATTGCGGCAAGTGACGTTGAAATGCGTGAAGTCGCGTAAGCTGCGGCTCGATTTGGTCGACGAGCAAGGCCGCAAGAACAAGGCGCGCACGGTGATCACGATCAAGGTTTTGCCCAATCAACCGCCCGACTTGAAGCTGGCGTTTCCGGCGCGCGACATCGAGGTTTCTCCCCTGGAAGAGGCCGACATCAAGGCCACCGCCTGGGACGACTTCGGCCTGCGGCGCTTTGGCTTGACGTATGAGCTTGCCGGCGGCGAACCGGTGGAGGTGGTGCTGGGCGAGAACGCCGCGGCCAAAAAACGGCAAGAGCTGGCGCACGTCATTAAGCTGGAAGACCTCAAGGCCCAGCCCGATCAGCTTTTGGCGTATCATTTCTGGGCGGAAGATTTCGCCGCCGACGGTCAGCTCCGCCGCACTCAAAGCGACATGTACTTTGCCGAAGTGCGGCCTTTTGACGAGATCTTTCGCCAAGGGCAGCCACCGCCGGGCGGAGCGCAGGGGCAGCAGTCTGGCGGAGCGAACGCGCAGGCGGCCGAAAAACTGCTGCAATTGCAGAAAGACATCATCAATGCCACCTGGAAGGTCATACGACGAGAAGCGGCGGCGGCTTCCGGCAAGCTGCCCGACGATGCGAAATCGATTGGCGACTCACAAACCGCCGCGCAAGAGCAGGCCGAGCAGGCCAAACAAAAACTGACCGACGCCAAATCGCAAGCGCACGCCGCTGAGGCGATCGACGCCATGCGAAAAGCCGTCGAACAATTGACGGCGGCCCACGCTGGAAACGCCGCCGAGCCGTTGCGGCCGGCCTTGGCCGCGGAGCAAGCGGCCTATCAGGCATTGCTCAAGCTCCGTGCCCGCGAGCACAGCGTCGTCCGCGGACAACAGCAAGGCGGTGGCGGAGGCGGGGCGAATCGCTCGCAGCGGCAGTTGCAAGAACTCGAACTGCGGAATGACGAGAACCGCTACGAGACGCAACGCGCCGCCCAATCGCAGCCGCCGGAGGAGCGCGAAACGCGGCAAGTGCTCAACCGGCTTAGCGAACTGGCTCGGCGCCAGAACGACCTCAACCAGCGGTTGAAAGAGTTGCAGTCGGCGCTTGAAGAGGCCGAGACCGAGCCAGAGCGTGAAGAAATTCGCCGGCAATTGAAACGGCTGCGCGAGGAGCAAGAAGACGTCTTGCGCGACACCGACGAGCTCAAGTCGCGCATGGACGAGCCGGAAAACCGCGAGCGCATGGCCGACGCCCGCGAGCAACTCGACGAAACCCGCGAAAACGTGCGTCGCGCCGGTGAAGCCTTGGCGGACGAAAACGTCTCGCGGGCCGCCGCGGCCGGCACGCGGGCCGAACGTGATTTTCAGCAATTGCGAAACGACTTTCGCCGCCGCGCCGCCGGACAGTTCAGCGATGAAATGCGCCAGATGCGCGACGACGCCCGGCAACTCGACGAGAACGAACGTCAGATTTCGCGGACGTTGGCCGATGAAAACGAGCGCGGCGGCGAGAAATCGCTGCGCGACGACGGCGCAAGCGAAAAGCTTCCCGACGAACTGGCGCGGCAACGCCAGCGATTGAACGAGTTGCTCGAGCGCATGCGCGAGACGATTGACGCCGCGGAAACGCCCGAGCCGCTGTTGGCCGAGCGACTCTATGAGACGGCCCGTAAGTCGCAAGAGCAGAGCATCGAACGCGTCTTGGAAGCCGCGGAACTCTCCACGCGTCGCGGGCTGGCCGATGATGCCCGCGAGCAAGAAGAGCTGGCGGGCCAAGGAATTCGCAACCTACGCGAGGGCATTGAACGCGCGGCGGAGAGCGTCTTGGGCGACGAGACCGAGGCTTTGCGTCGGGCACGCGAAGAGTTGAAGCGGCTGACGGACGAAGTGAGCGAAGAGCTGGCGCGTAATATGGAGCCGGGGGCTGAGGCGTCAGAGGGTTCGGGGGTCAAAGAGCAGGGTTCAGGGTTCAGGGTTCAGGGTTCAGGGAAAACGGAGTCCGAACCGCGGGCGAACGCGAGGCAGCGCGACGATAAGGACGCGGCGCGGCCTGAAGATGCGCAAGGTGAGGACCGCGGTGGCCCCCAGGCGGAGCGTGGGGAGAATTCGCCGGCGGCGGATGCGCAAGCGGGTCGGGGAGAATCGAATCGCGGCCAAAATACACGGGGGCAAAGTCAAGCCGGCGAAACGGGCCGGCAGCGCGGTGAGAAAAGCGCGCGAGGCCGGGCCAGCGCTCAACGATTGACGGGCGGCGCGAACGATTCATCCGCTTCGGGCGGCAGTGACGAGCGGTTCGATGTTGGCGCCCGCGGACGAGCGCCGATTGGCGGCGACGATTTCCGCGACTGGTCAGATCGCCTGCGCGACGTGGAAGAGATGATCGACGATCCTGAGTTGAGTGCCCAGGCGGCGCGCGTTCGTCAGCGCGCCAAGGCGATTCGCGGCGAGTTGAAACGGCACTCGCACGAGCCGAATTGGAAGCTGGTCAAGATCGACGTCGCCCGGCCGCTCGCTGAATTGCGCGATCGCGTCGCCGCGGAGCTTCTGCGCCGCACCGCGCAAGACGCGCTGGCGCCGCTCGATCGCGATCCGGTGCCGCCGAAATATCAGGAGAAAACACGGCGTTACTACGAGCGTTTGGGAAGCGGGCGATGATCGCCGCCCGTCGCGCGACCGCGCGGCGGCGCGCTTGAGCGAGCCCGCTGCGCGACTGGGCTGCGCCGGTCGCTTGCGCCTGCATCGCGGTGAAATGACAAGTTCCCTTCCGAGAAAGGGATTGCTGTGTCACAATCGGTTTTGGCAGACCTTTTTCGCAGGTATTAAAAACACTATGTCGTCCGAGCTCGATCCGTTTGCAGCCGAACAGCGCGTTGTCGAACAAATACTGCTGAGCCGCCGCCGCATTGACGCGGAACTGGCGAAAGTCATCGTCGGACAAAAAAATGTCATCGAACAGCTTTTAATCAGCTTGTTCGCCGGCGGGCACTGCCTGATTACCGGCGCGCCCGGACTGGCGAAAACGCTCTTGGTGCGGTCGATCGCGCAAATCTTTCACCTCAAGTTTCAACGCATTCAGTTCACGCCCGATCTAATGCCGGCGGACATCACCGGCACGGAAATTCTCGAACAAACCGCCGAGGGGCACCGCCGCATGCAGTTTGTCAAAGGCCCGATCTTCGCCAACGTCATCTTGGCGGACGAGATCAATCGCACGCCGCCCAAAACGCAAGCCGCGCTGCTGGAGGCGATGCAAGAACACCAGGTGACCGTGGGCGGCGTGCGCTATGCGTTTGAGGAACCGTTCTTTGTGCTGGCCACGCAAAACCCGATTGAAATGGAAGGCACCTATCCCCTGCCGGAGGCGCAGCTCGACCGCTTTATGTTCAACGTCGAGATCGATTACCTGCCGGAAGACGACGAGGTGGAAGTGGTCAAACAAACGACTTCGCGCCGGGCGGAGCCGATCGAACCGCTCTATACCGCCGCCGACGTGCGAAACTTCCATGACGTGGTGCGCCGCGTGCCGGTGGCCGAGGCTTTGGTGCGCTATGCCGTGCGGTTGGCGGCCGCCAGCCGGCCGGGCCAGCCCGGCTCGCCGGACTTTATCAACGATTGGGTAAGTTGGGGCGCCGGCACGCGCGCCGCGCAGTTCCTGGTGCTCGGCGCCAAGGTGCGCGCCCTGTTTGAAGGCCGCGCCCACGTGACCGTCGGCGATTTGCGGGCCTTGGTGCATGCCACGTTGCGCCACCGCGTTCTCGTCGGCTACCGCGCGGAAGCCGAAGGCGTCTCCGTCGATCAGGTGATCGATCGCCTGCTGGAGGCGGTGCCCGCTCCGAGCGGCGGCTGATGCTTTGCTTTGCCCGGATTCTTCAGCGGCCCGTAGCCGACTTCGTGAGAAGTCGGGTCGCGACGCCAAGTCGCGGCCAGAATTCTCACGAATTCCGCTACGCAGTGTGCGCTGCCTCGACCAGGTCCGGTGAATAAGCCGGCTTAGGCATTTCGATGCGGCGTTTGCGTCAGGCCGCGAATGATGGCCGCCACGACGCCGGCGCTGTCGACGGAGGTGGCCACGTCGAGATTCGGCCGCCATTGCGGGGCGGGCCGCCGATCAAAAACCGTCGCGCCCATCGTGATTTCGCCTTGCACTTCCACGTCGCCGGCCATGCGCTCCGTCTGGAACAAGGCCGGCTCCAGCAAGGCCATCAGCGCCACCGGATCGTGCAGGAACATGCCTTCCAGCCCAAAGTGTTGGCGGTGCGCGCGGAACGAATAGGGCAAAATCCGCCGCAACAGGCTGCCGATCGGAGTCGATTCGTCGGGAAGCTGATCGAGCAAGTCAAAGTTCATTACCACCTGGCTGGTGATGTCGAGCGGAATCAATGTTTTGGTGGTTTTTGAGCGCAGGACGTTGCGCGCGGCGGCCGGATCGCAATAGATGTTGAATTCCGCGGCCGGTGTGATATTGCCTGGCCCGCCGCAGGCGCCGCCCATGATGACGAGTTGGCCCACCTGTTCGGCCAGCAACGGATCGCGGCGAAAGACCGTGGCGATATTGGTGAGCGGCCCCAACGCCACAATGGTCACGGCGTCGGGCGCTTGGCGAATCTCATCGGCGATGACTTTGTCGGCGGGATGCAGGTGATGCAATTCCGCCACCGGAAAATTGCTGTTTCCCAGGCCATCGGCGCCGAAAACATGCCGCGAATCAACCAGTGGGTCGCGTTCGGGCCGCATCGCCGCGCCGATGCGCGGCAAACGAGGCGGATCGAGCCGCTCAATGATGGCCTGCACGTTGCGAGTGGCCTGTTCGGCCGGCACGTTGCCCGCGACCGCCGTAATGGCCACCACTTCCAACCGCGGATCGAACAAGGCCAAGGCGATCGCGACGGCATCGTCGATGCCAGGATCGACGTCGAGTATCACTTTTCGGGCCATAGATTTCGCTTATAACCTTCAGGGAGGCAATCGGCTAGCTTCAATGCGCGATTTTAGGCCGCGGCTCGAAACGGAACAAGAGGAGGGGGCGAAGATGCCACTGGGCAGGCGACTATCTTGGAGTGCGGCGATTCGTCGCCGCTTTCATCCGTCGCGGAGCGACCTTCTCGTCAACGGCTAGGGTGGATGGTGCGTTCCAGCCCGAATTACCCAACCGGCCTCGGTATGGGCGGCCCACCCTGCGACGCAGAATTCGTAAGAATTCTGGCCGTAACCTGCTGCAACGCCCCGACTTCTCACGAAGTCGGCTACGGGCCGGTGGGCAATGCGGGGTAGGGAACAACGGCCGCCGTGCCGTTCCGGCGGCGGCCGACGGTCTCATTCCTGACCATGTGCGGGATTTTCTGATGCCGTCAATTCAATTTCTCTTTTGCAATTCAAACGTAACCGGCTGCGGTTATCTTGGAGTGCGGTGATGAATCACCGCGCTTTAGATAGGTGATCGCCGGCGATTCGCACGTTCGTGAAACCGGCGGCGAACTGCTCGCGGCCCTGCACAAACACACGTACATGACAAGCGCCCGCCGCATGCTCCGGCACGAGAAGCTGCGTCTGAAATCGGCCGCCGACAATGCTGGCCCGCACGGCCGCCAGCCGCGTCTCGTTCGCGGCCGTGTAGGTCCGCTGGTACTCTTCATCGCTTTCGGGCGAAGGCCAATAGTCGTCACGGGCCTGTGGTTTGAAGGTCAGCCGGTCGCGGCGCACCACCAACTCCACCGACGCGATACCTTCGACCGCGCTCGCGCCCGACACCAGCAGTCGCTCGCCCGGATGGGCTGTGTCGGCCGCTTGCACCGTTACCGTTTCAGGGTGCGTGAGTGAGAGCAGCGGGTCGCCGAGCAGGTTAAACAAGTGAACGTGTTCCAGCCGCTCGGCGGCAAGCTCGTCGGCCGCTGGGCTTAACAGTGCGGCGAGCGCGTCAAGCTGCTTGCCGCGCGGATCGTCGCGGGCGTCGAGCACCATGCCGCGTTTGGCATGGAGCAGCATCTCGCCGACTGTGGCCCGGCGCTCGGCAAAATATTGCTTGAGCAGTTCCACCCCCAACACGCTCATGGCATAAGGCATGGTCACGCGCGAGCCGCCGATGGCGGCCACCGGGCCGTGCGCGGCCCGGATCAATTCTTCGGCCAGGCAGTCGCCGCGCGCGTCGTAAGCCGCCGTGTAACAAGCGAGAAACAGCGCGATCGGCGGGCCGCGGCGCATTTGCAGCCGGCCGATGTCGTTGACCTGCAAAATCGAACATTCACCGCCGGCCGCGTGCAAGCGGTCAAGCTCGCGCGACTGCCCGTGGCCCATGTAAACCCAAAACAAACAGCCTTCGTTCATGCGTCCGACGACGGTCTCGCCGAAGTGATCGGGCGCCGGGCAATAGGGGCTTGTCAAGCTAGCGTGGGTGAAGGTCGTGACGTAATCGGCCGGAATGCCTTCGGCCAAAATCGACTTGGCGGCGGTTTCAATGGCCTTGTCCACCAGCGCGCCAAAGCCGCCGACGCCGGCGATCAGATTCACGTGGCGACGCCATTCGTCGTCGTGCGGCGGGCCGCGGCGCCGGCTGTTTTCGTAGGCGATGGTTTTGGCCACGATCATGGCAAGCTGACTGGTGGAGTCGGCGCTCAAGCGGCCCACGGCCGCGTCGGGCAGGTCGTCATCGTCAAAATCGGCGTACCAGTTGTCGGTGGCGATTTCCGGCTCCGATCCAAAACGCACGGCGACTTTGGCTGGAACGTAGTGCGTGGGCACGCTATAGCCGCGGCGCGAGTGATCGCTGGGCGGCAGCTTGTCGGCATCGCCGGCCAAGACGATGAACCGCAGTTTGCCCGACTTGGCCACTTCGCGTATTTGCCGGCGAATCTCTTCTGGGGCCAGCGTGCCATTGATCGACGCGATGCGGTGCCCCTCAGCTCGGCGGAAATCGCTCCACGGTTTCATAACCGCCTGAAACACCGGCGGGCAGACCAACACCGTATCAACCGCCTGCACGGGCGCCGTCAACAAGCCGAGCAGAAGCAAGGAAAGCTGCAAGGGAAGACCCTTTCAAAAAAAGCTGTGTTGTCCAAGGGAACTGTACAGTCGAGACGGCGCGCCGGGCAAGGGCAAAGTCGAACGAAGTTCCGATAAAACCACGAATACCCCAGCGCGGCCTACGACCGCAACCAAGGTGAGCTTGTGGCGGGCCTGATAAAGTGCAACAGATCAAGCACCTCACGCATGGAGATCTCAGAGCGAAGTCGCTCGAAATCGAGACCTGGCATAAGTCGTTGGCTCCTGGTGCATGCGAACCGCCGTAGCCTTGCGGATCAGTTGGGCCTCGCTCTTGAACCGGATTGCCAATCAGGCGAACCGCGCGCGTAAAACGATCTTCGGGCAGCACGCGCTCGACCTCGATTACTACTGGTCGGTGGCGGAGAGCGAATGGGCCAGCGACATCTTGTTCCGCTCAGCCGCGGACTTATGCCCGCCGGCGCAATGGGAGGGGCGGCGCGTTCGGGCTTTGAATCCGTTTTCGGTGGAAGACGCGGCTCTGCTGGCGGCGGTCAATCCGCTCGCTGGAAACCGCAGGCGCGAAACTTGCGCATCGCGGTGGGCGAGATGAGGAACGCTAAAAACGCCTGCGCCTCGTTCGCCGAGCGCGCCGCGCTGAGCACCGCGGCGCGGTAGCCGATGTTGATGGCCGCCGTGCGCGGCCGCAATACGATGCGCAGGCCGAACGTGGTGGCGGCGTCGCTCGTGTAGACGATCGCGGCATCCGCGCGCCCGGCATGCAAAGCCGCTATTACGCCACGCGAACTGTCGGCGGTCAGCACGCGATCTTGTAATCGTTCGCTCAACTCCAGTTCGCGCAGATAGACGCCGGTGTACCTGCCCAAGGGCGATTCAGGGTCGGCGATGGCAATCCGCTTGATCTGAGGTTGCAAAAGATCATGCGGGCGACGCAATCGCAACGACGACTCCTCCGGCACGACAATGGCCAGACCGTTGCGCACCAAGTGCCGTTGTTCGCCGGCAGCGGAAAGTCCGCCCTGCGTGAGGCGCTCGATTTGCGCGGCGTCGGCGGACAGAAAGAGATCGCACGGCGCGCCGGCCAGGATGTGGTCGGCCAGCTCGTTCGAGGCTCCAAAAATGGCCCGGACTCGAACCGCCGGCTGCCGAAGTCCATATTCAGCGAGCAGTTGGCCCAGCACTTGTTCCAAGCTGATGGCCGCCGACACATGCAGATGCGCTTGCCGCCGGCCGGCGTTGAGCACGCGCGGCACGATTTGGGCGGCGGCCGCCCGCACCTCGGTTTGCAGTTCGCGAAAGACCGCGACCGCCTGTTTGCCGAAGTCCGTCAAGCTGGCGCCGCCGCCTTGCTTTCCGCCGACGGCGCTTTCGACGAGCGTTTTGCCGGCCGCGGTGTTCATGCTTTGCACCAACAGCCAGGCATGGCGATACGACATGCCGATTTGCCGCGCGGCGGCGCTGATGCTGCGCCAGCGGTCGATGGCTTCGAGCAATTCCAACCTGCCCGGCCCCAGCACGGCGCGCCCATCGCGTTCCGCCCACACGCGCAACCGCAACGACCAATCGCCGGGCCAGCCTGTTTCTGTATTCTTCATAGAGTTGAAAGCGAGATTGTTGGAACGCCGCGGGAACGGTAGATTCGAGCGGTTGCGAAAGGACTATTATCCATAAGGTACGATGAATACAAAGCCGCCACTACGCCCCGATATGATGGTTCGGCAAATCGCGGCGGATTATCCGGCCTGCCGCCCGGTCTTGCTGCGCCACGGCGAGCCAGAGCGGCCGGGCATCAAGCTGGGGCATCTGGAGCCGCTGACGCAGTTCGCCAAACGCCAGGGTATTGAGTGCGACGCGCTGTTGCGAGAATTGGCCGTCGCCGCCAATGTCGCCACCGCGCCCGACAGCGCAGCGGCCAGAAACGTGCATCGGCCGTTCATCGTCGCCGCGCTGGCGATCACGCTTTCCATCGGCGCCGGCTGGGGCGGATGGTTGCTTTGGCAAATCGGCCGCGCTGAAAACTTCGAGGCCGTCGCCGACGGGGCCATCGTGGCGCATGGAGAAGCCCAGTTGTGGGGCTTCATCGTGCTGTTCGTGATGGGCATCTCTCTGCGGCACCTGCCTGTGGCAACCTCGGGGCCCCCCATCTCCACGCGGCTGGCGCACGGCGTGCTCGCTTTGCTACTTGGCGCCATCACCGCGGCCTTTGCCTGGTCGCTCTTCGACAATCGGCTGGCCTGGCTTGGCCCCGCCAGCGGCATCGCCGCGGCGGCGGCCGCGTTGACTTACCTGGCGATTGTCTCGCGCTACTCCGCCCAAAAAATCCGCGCGGTGTCGGCACGATTCATCTTTTGCTCGGCGGGCTGGCTTTGCGCCTGGGCGTTGTACACACTCTGGCTGCGAACCGCTTTTTCCGCTGCCGGCCCCGGCATGTATCCTGAACCGGTTCGACTGCGGCTGCTCGAATTCGCGGCGTTCGGCTTCACGATTAGCTCGATTTATGGTTTTGGCTTGCGGCTGCTGCCGGGGTTTCTTCGCCTCGGATCGCCAAACGAGCGGCTGATGGAGCTGGCATTCTGGCTGCATAACCTGGGGGCGGCCGCGCTGGTCGGTTTTGGCGAGCTGCCTTGGGCGCGTGCGATCGCCGCGGCGGCCATCGCCCTGGGCGCGGTTTGCTACGTGCTGGGCATGCGCGGCTTTCGCGGTCGCGCGCCGGCGGCGCAGGTCGATCGCGAGGTTGCCATGCGCCCGGAGATTGGCGAGCGTTTTTTGCGGCGGTACATGCAGCTTGCCTTCGTCTGGCTGCTGGTGTCGTTGGTCATGCTGGCGGCCAGCGGCGCGCGATCGGCTTGGTATTCGCTAGGAGAATCGCACGCCTTCATCGGCGCCGCGCGGCACGCGCTGACGGTCGGCTTCATGACGACTTTGATTCTTGGCGTCGCGCAGCGTTTGCTGCCGGTGTTGGGGCAAACGCTGTTGGCCTGGCCGCCATTGGTGCGGCCGATTTTTTTCTTCATCGCCGTGGGAAACCTTTGGCGCGTGGCAACGGAACTGGCCACGGACTTTTGGCCGGCCGCCTACCGCGTAATGCCGTTTTCGGCGTTGTTTGAGTTGACGGCGCTCTCGCTGTTCGCGGCCAATTGCCTGCGCACCATGTGGCCGCCGCGCGATCGCCTGCAGCGCGAGGGAGCCGTCACGGAGAAATCGTCGCTCAAGGTTCTGCTGGCCGAGCATCCGGCGATTGAAGACGAGTTGGTGCGTTGGGGGTTTGCCTACATCGCCCGCGTGCGCGCGGTGCCCGGCGAATTGACCATTGGTTCCTTCGCGCGCGGCGAGGGACAGTCATCTCGCGAAACGGTCGAGCGCATCAATGCTTGGTTGACTCGCGGCGCAAGCGGATGAACATAAACGACACCCCAGGGATTCATGCCGAGGGCGGAATTGATGCTTGAAACTGTCTCGCGCGGCATTGCACATCCGCGGGTGACGGAATTATAGTTCTATGGTATGTGTTGTGCGACGATCGGAAAAGTTGGCGGCCGAAGAGATTTGGCTATGGTCGCTGGGGTTGGGGAACGGAAATCCGTTTCCCCACCGTCAAGTTGCTGGATTATGCCGACGATTTGGAGTCGCTGGAAAAAAATCAAAACCCGTTTGCCGTGGTGGTGCTGGCGCACCTGCAAGCTCGGGCGACGCGCGGCGATGCCGCGCTGCGGCAGGCCTGGAAATTCCGACTTGTCAAAGGCTTGTACGAGCGGAAGCTGGGCAAGGACGATGTCCTTGAATTGTTCCGCCTGCTGGACTGGATCATGGTTTTGCCCGATGATTTTGAAGAACAGTTTCGAGAGGAAATCTACCAATACGAGAAGGAGATAAATATGCCATATCTTTCGAGCTTGGAGCGCAGGGGATTAAAGGAGGGGCTTAAGCGCGGACGGGAGCAGGGGCGCGAAAAAGGACGTGAGGAAGGACGTAAAGAAGGCCGTGAAGAAGGGCTGCGAGAGGGAATCGCCTTGGCTTTGGAAGCGAAGTTTGGACAGCCGGGCCGAAAACTCCTCACGCGCGTTCGTCAAATCAGCGATGTTGCCGAGTTACAAGGCCTGGCCGAAATCATCAAGACCGCCAAAACGGCGGAGGACGTGCGCCGGCACCTAAGTTAAGGCCGCTTTCAGTTCAAGAGTTTCGCTTCGCCTCTGACCGCCGGGAGCTACAAGGTCGGGATCCGGCGATGCCAGTCAGTGGACTGCTGATAGATGTGGCAGGCGCGGAGCAAACGCTCTTCTTCAAACGGCGGCGCTTGCAACTGCATGCCGATCGGCCGGCCATCGGCGCTAAAGCCGCAACCAAATGCAATGCCGCCGATGCCCGCCAGGTTGGCCGTCACGGTGTAGAGATCTACTAGATACATCGAAAGCGGATCATCGACCTTTTCGCCGATCTTAAAGGCCGGGCTGCTTGTCACCGGTCCTAAAATCAGATCGACTTCCTGGAACGCGGCGTCATAGTCTTGACGAATCAAGCGGCGGACCTTCAGCGCTTGCAGATAAAACTTGTCGGCATAGCCGGCGCTTAAGGCGTAGGTGCCCAGAATGATGCGCCGCTTTACCTCGGCGCCAAAACCTTCGGCCCGGCTGCGGCGATAGAGACGCACCAGGGGTGAATCCAACTCGTCGATCGCCCGCCGATCACCGGCCGACTCCAACCGCGTTCGTTCAGCGGCCAGCGCCGCTTGCATCCCCTTTTCGTCGGTGCGGTAGCCGTAATGCACACCATCGTAACGGGCCAAATTGCTCGAAGCTTCGCTCGGCGCAATGATGTAATACGCCGCCACCCCATACTTGCTGTGCGGCAGCGAAATCTCTTTCACCTTCGCCCCCAACGACTGATAAACCTTGATCGCCTCGCGAACGGCGTGCTCCACCTCGGAGTCAAGTCCCTCGCCAAAATGTTCGCGCACCAGGCCGAGAGTCAGCCCGGCGAGCGGTCGCGTCACGGTTTGGCTGTATGCCGGCACGGGCCGATCGACTGAAGTTGAGTCGTAGGGGTCGTGTCCGGCGATCACCTCCAGCAATAAGGCGGCGTCTTCGGCGGAGCGCGCCAGCGGGCCGATCTGGTCGAGGCTGCTGGCGAAGGCCACTAGGCCAAAGCGGCTGACACGGCCGTACGTGGGTTTCAGCCCGGTGACGCCGCAAAGTCCGGCCGGCTGGCGAATGGAACCGCCAGTATCAGTGCCGACGGAGAGCGGCGCCATCAGCGCGGCCACGCAAGCCGCGGCGCCGCCACTGGATCCGCCGGGCGTACATTCCAGGTTCCAGGGGTTGCGGGTCTTTTGAAAAGCGGAGTTTTCGGTCGAGCCGCCCATGGCGAACTCGTCGAGGTTCGTGCGGCCGATCAGCACGGCGTCGGCTGCTTTGAGCTTGGCGACCGCGGTGGCGTCATACGGGGCGACGAAGTTTTCCAAGATGCGCGAGGCGCAGGTTGTCTTTTCGCCGCGACTACAAAGCAGGTCTTTCACCGCGACGGGCAAACCGGCCAGCTTGCCCAACTGCTCGCCAGCGGCCCTGCGTCGGTCGATTTTTTGCGCCTGCTCCAGGGCCACGGCGCCATCAAAGCGCAGAAAAGCTCCCACCTTTTGATCGTGGGCCTCGATCTGGTCGACAAAAGCCTGCGTCACTTCGAGGGAACTGACGCGGCCGGCCGACAATTCGGCCAGCAGTTCGGTCGCGGAAAGTTGTGTGAGAGCGGGCATGGCGGCATCACTCGCCGAGCACGGCCGGCACAAGGTAAAACTCCCCGTCGGCGTGCGGGGCGCGGGCCAGCATTTCCGCGCGCGGATAGCTTTCTCGCAACTCGTCGGGCCGGAATACATTCGATAGCTCAACGGCATGGGCCATCGGCTCGACGTCTTCGGTGTCAAGCTCGGCGAGCAAATCCATATAGCCGATCACCTGGCCGAGTTGTTCGGTCATGGAGGTTAGTTCCGCCTCGCTCAGTTCCAGCCGGGCCAAGAGCGAAACGCGTTCGACTTCAGCTCGGGAAAGACTCATGATTTGGCGGTGGCTTTCTTTCCTTTACCAGACGCACTCGACGGCGCCGGCTTGCTTTTAGCGGCTTTGGTGAGCGCCTTGGCATCCGCCGGCAATTTGAACGGAGCGGCCCGCACGACCTTCGTCACGGCCCCGCTACGAATGCACTGCGTGCAAACGCGCATCGTTTTATTCGAGCCTTGAACGGTCACGCGGACGCGCTGCAAATTGGGCTTGAATTGCCGCCGGGTAATGCCGGTGACTTTGGTGCCCACGCCGCCCAAGTATTTGGCTTTGCCGCGGGTGGTAATGGAATTGCCGACTTGCGGCGATTTACCGCATACGTCGCAGGCTTTGGCCATCGAGCGACTCCGAAACTTTCTGGTTTAAGCGAAATTGGGTAAACCAGCAGTATATCGGTTCACACGTTCGCTGCAAGCGCAGCCGCCAAATCGGCCGGCGCGGCCTTGATGTAGCCAAGCCCGCGGATGACCTCCAGCACTTCGCTACAGGTAGGAAACATGCGACCACTGCGACGCTTATATTCATCCAGCGCGTTCATGAACTCAACCTCTTCGGGAGTATATTCACGCTCGCAGGTGGTAGGGTCGATCTGGCGCCGGCGGCTGACTTTCTCGCGGCGTTCGATGGGCCGTGTTTCAGCCGCTGGCTGCTCCGGCTTTGTTCGGCGGTCGCTCTGTTTCACTCGCCGATCGATCGTCACTTCAAAGTTCTTTTTCGCCTTCGCCACGCTCGCACTCCTCAAGAAAAAGGCCGATGTCAGACGCCGGCCGGTCCAGTCGAGTAAACTGGGTAAACCTTGCCGTCGTAAACCTAGCATCGGAACTGCGGCCTGGCAAACTTGGCCGGTTAGTAAAAATAGACTGTCAGAGTGGATATGCGGATTATGCCGACAGCTCGGATGGCGCAACGACGGATGAGGCGGCACGGCCCGACGAGGTGATGGAACCGATCGATTTGCTGTTGGTCGTGAGCATCAATCCCAGGCCCAATGGCTCGCCGCGCCGGCGGCGGTGGTAAACGGGTTAAAGACTTGAGCTGGGACGAAGTGAAGCTCGCTGCCGCGTGTAACGCTCCAGCAACGCCAGATCGGGTTCGGCGGCGATGCCCGGCGCGTCGAGAGCGCTCACACATGGACGACCATCCACGCTCTTGGTCAGCTCGACTGCCGGCCGCCCGAGGTCTTCGGTATAAAAGCGGCTCGACGGAAAAATGTCGGCCGGATAGGTAAAATTGTCGAGCATTGCCAAGGCAATGCAGATTCGCGCGCCAATCGCGCTTTCGAGCATGCCGCCCACCCAGCAGCCGATCTTCGCCTCGCGGCACATATCATGAATCGCCACCGCGTTGGTCAGGCCGCCGACGCGGCCCGGCTTGATGTTCACCCAGCGACCGCTGCCCAGGTCGATCGCCTGCTCCGCCTGTTCCACCGAACTGATGCTTTCATCCAGGCAAATCGGCGTGCGGATGGCCGCTTGCAACCGGGCATGATCGATCAAATCGTCGGCCGCCAGCGGCTGCTCGATCATAGCCAGATTAAAATCGTCGAGTTGGCAGAGCAAATCGAAATGACGCATGCGAAAGGCCGCGTTGCAGTCAATATGGATGGTAATGTCCGGGTATTCCTGTCGCACCGCCCGCAACATGGCCAAATCCCAGCCGGGGCGAAACTTCAGCTTGACGCGTGGAAAGCCCGCCTCGACCGCCCCGCGCATGGCCACGATCAAGTCGCCAATGGAATCCATCACGCCAAAATCCGCACCGACCTCCACCTGATCGCGTTTCGCGCCCAGTAGCCGGTGCAACGGCAGTTGGCGGCGTTGGGCTTCTAAAATCCACCAGGCGTTGTCGAGAGCCCCCTTGGCGAAGGTATTGCCCTTAAAATGGGACAGCCGCTGCTGTAAGTCGGCGCCCGATTCGATATATTGCCCCACCAGCGGCGGCGCCAGCCACTCGCGCAGGCAGGCAAAGACTCCGCCTGCCCATTCCGGGCTATAACAGGGTGCCGCCAGCGGGCTTGACTCGCTCCAAGCCGCCTGTCCGCCGCTTTCCATACGTACGAGCACCGACTCAGCCACATGGTCGTCGCCGTAGGCTGTACGCCAGGGGTAAAGCAAGGGCATGGCGACGTGATAAAGGTCGATGGCGTCAATACGCATGAAACTCAGCTCTTTTTGGCGGGTCCGAACTCGTGAGTATATGGCCGTGGCACGCCCGTCAAATGACGCGACAGAATCGCATACCGCTGCTCGCCGATCAAGTCGTTCGGCGAAGCGAAGACACGCGACAACTCCTCCATGTCGGCCAGGGAGACGGTCTGATCGTAAGGGCGCTTGGCGCGGCGCGAGACGATCAAGATGGAAAAGTCGCCTGGCCGCGGCACGACCAGTTGAAACTGGCCGCTTTCGTCGGCACGAGCGATGGCGCCGCCCAGCGTGCGCAGATCATCCACGGCCGGCGCCGCGGAAAAATCGTCACCATCGCTCGGTCGCAAGCCGCGTGCGGCCAGCTTGTGCCCTGGAGTTTTGCCGGTGGGTACGGCGATGACGATAGCGCCGGCGTCTGGCATGGAATGACCGGGCGAAAGTGAATAGAGAATATAACCTTCCAATGGCACCGGCTCGCTGGCCGTCTGTTCGACGGCCTCGGCCTTTTGCACCGGCCTGCCGGAGCGGCCGATGGCCAAGCCGGCCAAAAACGCCAACAGCGCCAAGCCGCCCGCCAGCGCCGCCTGGGCATAGACCGCTTTGCGCGAGAGCATCAGCACCATGCCATCATCGTGCCGGCCGCGCCGCGCTGCCGACCGGTGGGCCGCTGTTGAACCGCGGGCCTCCGGCGAGCTCGCCGGAGGCGGCCGCGATTCAATCAGCGGCGGAACTGGGGGCGGAGCGACGAGGGGCGCGGTGTTGGCCACCACTACGTTGACAGGTGGCGGCAGAGCATCTGGTGGCGGCTGCGCTGGCATCGCAAGGGTTGGCGGTGGCTGCCGAGGCGGCCCGGCGGCCGGCCGGCCGCTGTCCTCTGGGGCTAAAAACTGCAAAACATCGTCGAAAGCACTGGCGGCGGCTTGCTGAATGTTGCCCGTACCCGCCGCCGTGGGTGGCAAAGCGGGAAAGGTTTCCGTCGCCGCGTCAAGTAAACCAAGCGTCCGCCCAGAGGTCGATGGATCAAGCGACGTGGGATCGGGTGGCGTGGGATCGGGCAGCGCGGCGGCCTGCGTCTGCCCGACGTCGATGGTGCTGGCCGTCTGGCCGCCGACCTGGCTCAACGACGAGCCGGGAACGACATTCGGCTGCCCGCATTTTGGGCAGGCGACGGTCGTTCCGGCTTTACGATGTGCCACGCTCAGCCGCCGGCGGCATTGCGTGCAAATGAACTGAACCGGCATCAGCGCACGATGACTGTGAGAAAACCTTCTTGTTCCGATACTTTCCAGGCTAATCCAAATACCGGCTTTCGGCCAGTAGTTCTCTTGACATCGTGGGCCGAACGATTAAACCGGAGCGACGGGGCGGCACACCGGAACCAACCAGAACCAGCCTTTTGGGGAGGCTTCATGCCTGTTCGTCGTGGATTGACTCTTGTCGAGATTCTTGTTGTCGTCGCCATCATCGCCGTATTGGTAGCGTTGCTTTTGCCGGCGGTTCAGCATGCGCGCGAAGCGGCCCGGCGCATCGACTGCGCTTCGCATCTCAAGCAGATCGGCTTGGCCGTGCTGCAGTATTACGATGCGAACAAAGGGCAGTTTTTCTTGCATCACCCCTTCGACGCCGACGTCATCTCCGAGGCCGGCCTGAGTGAATCGTTCGCCGAGATTTATTGGGAAGACAAGCTCATGCCGTTCATCGGCGGCGCGCAAGAGGCTGACGAGCGGCTGGCCAAAGCGGGCCAATGGGTGGCCGGCGAGCAGATTTATCGCTGCACCGACGACCTTTCCGTCCGGGCGCCTTACATCAATCCCGACACCGGGCAGGTGGACGGCATCGCCAACCGCACAAGTTACCTACTCAACTCACAGCTCAGCCACAAAACGCGGCGCTACGGCCAGTGGACGCTCTATCGCTTTAGCTTTGACGTGGGCACCTCTAACTTTTTATCGTTCTCTGAACGCGACGCCGACGGCGTTTTGGCGGTGCCCGGCGGCGATCCGCGGCAAGACGACTACGACATCTGGCTGGGTACGAAGGTTTTTCAACCTTGGATTGCCTGGCGTCGCCACTCGTCGCAAGCCAATTATCTGTACCTCGACGCGCACGTCAAAATGCTCGACTGGAGCGCGGCCGTGATCGACATGTTTCCTGACAAGAACGTCTTTGTCGATGACATGAGTTATCCGTAAGCGGAGTTTAGCCGTGTGCGCGATCGTGGGGCGGGCCGCCGGCCCGCCGCACATCGGTTACTCGCGCTTTTGTGCTTGCGCGGGTTGGGGCTTTTCCACGACGAACCGCAGGTTTTGCGAGCCTGCCGCGATTTGACCCAACAAACGCTTTCGGTGGTCGAACCCGCCAAAAGTTTGCCAAACCCGCGCATCGCCGGCCGGCAATCCGCGCAGTTGAAACCGCCCTTCATGATCGGTGATTTGCACCGCGGTTGCCGCGCTATAGTGCATGTCCGCCAACGCGGACTTTGCCTGGACCAGCGCGCCGACGACCGGTTGGCCGTCGGCATCGACCAGTACGCCGGAAACATCCCGGTCGGCCCGCGGCAACACGATGTCGCCCAGCGCGTGGTTTTCGCCGGTCGTGGGAATAAACGGATCGTCCGCTTTGACGGCGTAACCCTCGGCGCGTGCTTCCATTGAGTATTTCACGCCGGGAAGCAGCCCCGCAAGTTCAAACCGGCCCTCCGCGTCGGTCGCCAGCGGTTCCTGATCGACATGGCCATATCCGCCTTGCCAGTGGCGCAGCCAGACCACCGCGGCCAGCGCCTGGTGTTGGTCGTCGGTCACGCGGCCCGACGCGACAGCCAGCGATTGGGCTTTGATTTCCAACGCGGGTTGCTTGTTTTCAAGTCGCGACAAGAGAACAAAGGCGCCCAGGCCGCGCTGGCGATCGACTACGCGCACGCCATATTCGAGTGATGGATCAAGATCCTCAAACGCGAAGGCGCCGGTGACATCACTTGTGGTGCGCACGGGCGGCAGCGTCATGCCGGAGCCGCCTTGTTTTCCGAAGCCTTGATAGAGAACCTCGGCGCCCGCCATCGGCTTGCCATCAGCGTCAACCACGCGCCCCGTCACAGCGGCGTTTGGCTTGGATTGCAATTTGAAGATGACCTCCGCGTGCTGCTGCCCGGCTTGCACGTCGATGGGCTGATGGAACTCGGCGGGCGCCGCCGTCACCGGCCCGGACTGGTGGAAAGTCACATAACCGCGCACCGATCCAATGACGATCAGTTCGGCCTTGCCGGGCGGCACGGCGATGGAAAAGCGGCCGTCGGCGGCGCTTTCCACGCGTTCGACGAAGGTTTCTGGATTGGTGCGAGAATCTCGCTTAGCAACATACCAGACCTCGCCACCGCCGATTCCCTTGCCGCTTTTGGCGTCGACGACTTGACCGCGCACTAACTCGCCACGCGACAACTGAACCACCTGCTCGACGTCATCATTGTCGCCCGACAGTACGACCTCGGACCTGGATCCCAGATAACGACCGCCCGGCGGAGGCGTAATCCGCAAAGAAACCTTTCCCGCCGCCAGACGCGTCAGCGTGAAACGTCCATCGGCATCGGTGATACCGTCCGGCGGGCTAAGGATCGGGGGATGGTTGAAGCCCGCGCCGACCGCCGGTTCGCCGGTATCGGCAAAGACCACCCGGCCCCGCAAGCGGTAGACGTGTTCCACTTCGATTTTGCAATACCACGAGCGAACCGGCACACTGCGCGATTTGGCGTCACCAATCCATTCCGTCAACGTGTCTTGCGGCTCGTCGGTCGCGGCCATGACCGTCTCGCGCATCAGAAAGCGGTCGTCGTCGACCACGAGTGTCGCTCGAGCGCCGTCGGGCACGCAGCGCAGCGCGAAATAACCGTCGGCGTCGCTGACCGCCGATGGTGGCGCGCCGCACGATTCGAGATCGAGGTAGCTGGGCGTGTGCAAAAGGGGCCGCCAGGGGTCGCTTAGCGCGGCGAGCTCGCGCAGGCGCACGCGCGCGCCGGCAACCGGCTTGCCATCGCGTTCCACGAGTTGACCCGCCACCTTCCGCTCGTCGGGCAGGCTCAGTTGCACCGGCGCGGTCGGCGCGGCCGCGAGGTGCCGCCAGGCGATGCCGCGGCCCGGCGCGATCGCAATCACGTCCAAGGGAAACGCATGATCTCGTCCCAGTTTTGGCTCAGGCAGATTAACGTCTTTGAATTCAAAACGTCCGTCGACATCGGCGACGGTTTGCGCGACGTCGCGTGTCACGCTCGGTCGCCAACCGACCTCCGTGTGCGACCAACTGATAGGCGACTCGCGCAAATACACCTTGGCGCCCGCAACGGCCAAGCCCTGCGCGAGCACTCGTCCAGTAAATGAAACCGTGTGTCCCGCGCGTGGCGAATTATCATCGGCCGCCGATACGGCGAGGTGAAACGATGGCAGCGAGAGAGAAACGGCCAGCGCCAGCATCAGCACGGCGACCGCCGCCCGGCTGCGGAGCGAACAGTTCGGCGCCACTTCAAAATCGCGGTCCAGCAACAGCGCCACGCGGCGCTTGATTTGCGATGGTCTTTCCCACATCGCCAACGCGCCGTTGAATCGTGGCGAATCGCCCGGCGCCATCCGCGCCCAATTCAGCAGCGTTTCGGCATAGGCCACGCGGCCCACCCGCCGCGCCGCGGCGGCGTCGGCCAGTTCTTCTTGCGCTGCGCCGATCGCGCGCCTCAGCCACCAATAAAGCGGCTGCCAGATCAGCAACGGCAATAACAACCGCAAAAGCGCCAAGAGCCATAAATCGCCATGCCGGATATGGGCGAGTTCGTGGGAGATCGCCGCTTCAAGCTCTGCCGGCGCCGCTGAGGCGGCGTAGCGCTCTGGCAAGATAATCACCGGCCTAAAGAGTCTCATCGCCAGCGGTATGGCGACATCGGCGTTGACAAGCAGCCGCGGCTTTTTGCCGGACGCTTGATCGGCGCGGCGTAGCAATTCGTTCAAATATTCGTCCGCATGCGATGACCGGCGCCGCAATCGGATGGCTTGCGCCGCGCCGATGAGCAGCCAGACGTTGGCCGCGATTGCTCCCACAACCAGCGCGGCGCCGACCGTCGCCGGATAATCCAGGTTGGCGAAACGCATACCCCCTGCGCTCGTTGACGTTTCGCCGGCGTTGGGCGAGGCCAGAGACGTGGCGCCGTCGATCCGTTGGTCCGAGGCGGATTCAGCGGCGGCAGGCGCGGCCTCGCCGGTGAAAGAGGGCCCGCCACCATCGGGGGCAGTTTCGGTTGGTTCGTTCGTCGCCGCCGATACCACGGCCGCTCGCTCAAACGCTTCGCGCGGCGGCCGACGCCACGCGATGCGCGGCCAGCCGGGCAACATAGTCAACACCGCGAGCAGCGCCAGGCCGGCCGCCGCGGACCAGCCGATCGCCAACCGCCGCGCCGGCTGCCGAACGCGCCGGAAGAAGGAGACGGCCACCAGCAGCAGCATAAACGCCGAAACGTGAAAGTCGATGCCCCACCAGCCAATCGATTGTAAAATGGAAAACATCGTCGCACTCCCTCGATTCAATAAACCGTTATCATTTTCGCCGCCGCTTGGGTGTTTGCGTTTGCCGTTTCGCGTCCGCAATCATCTTTTCCAGTTCTGTGAATTCAGCCTCGCTGAGCCGCCGCGATTCGATGGCACGGGCCACGTATTCGCCCAGCGCTCCATCGAACACCGAATCCAGAAAGCCGCGAGCCAACGCGCTCAGCGTGCGATCGCGTTCGATGCGGGCGCGATAGACGTAAGCCTTGCCTGACGACTCATGGTCGACGAGGCCTTTTTGCTCCATGATCTGCAGCAGCGACAGCACGGTGGTATAGGCCGTTTCCCGTC
The DNA here is from genome assembly GCA_036379555.1 of Pirellulales bacterium. Lineage (GTDB taxonomy): Bacteria > Planctomycetota > Planctomycetia > Pirellulales > JAICIG01 > DASSFG01. Next base: position 39,856 of record DASVGM010000709.1, read on the forward strand.
CATCCGAGCCGAGCGCCTCGTGAATTTCGCGCACGGTGGCGCGGCCGCGCCGCCAAAGCGCCTTCAGGATTTCCAACTCACGGCCGGTGGGAACCGGTTTGCTCATTTCGCGGCCTTTACTACTAAACGGTTAGTAACAACCATTGTCAATATACTAATCGTCTAGTAGATGTCAAGCGGATGGCGAAGGAAAACCCGATCTGGGGCTAGGAACGGATTCAAGGGGCGCTCGCGAATCTCGGCCACGAGATTTCGGACACCACGGTGGGGAACATTCTGAAGGCGAACGGCATCGAGCCGGCGCCCGAGCGGAAGAGGACGACGACGTGGTCGACTTTTATCAACGCGCACTGGGATGTTTTTGGCGGCGATCGACTTTACGACGATCGAAGTCTAAACAACGCGCGGGCTGGAGACGTTTTATCTCTTGTTCATGAGAATATTTTGACCCCACGCGCTGACCTGCGAACAGAAATGCCGAGCAAATACGAAGCGGGCAGGCTACCGCTGTTTCGTCTCTCGCGGTCGCCCGGCCATGAGTCGAGTCTGAGAGGGCTGTCCCGCAGGTGGCGCCGTGGCGATCCAGTCGGCGAGCACTTCGCGGCCGAGGCGACGGGCAAGTCGCGGGCCAGCCTCCGGCAGCAGGTGCTGCCCATCGGCAAAGTCTTCGCTGGCACACCAATCGGTCGCATCGATAATGGGCGCGCCATACTCGTCGCTGAGCGCGGCAAGATAACAACGCACCTCGCGCTGAGCCAGCGTGGCGCTGGCGTCGCGCATTTCTGCGGACTCCGGCATGAGCAACAAACTGACTTCGATCCGTTCGCGGCGGCACGTTTCCAGGATGTCGCGCAGCGCGCGGTTGGTGCGGTCGCTCACCTCAAAATCTCGATAGCTTGCCCCGAAGGCCTCACAGCCCCATTGCGCACGTTGTTTGCGCAGTGCCGCATCGGGGCGCGGTCCCGGCGCCGGCACCCAGCCCGACGGCGTTGTTTTGTCGAGAGCGGTCCAATCGGGGATTGCCGGAGCAGACGCCCAGTGAGGGGCGATGCGCCGCATCAGTTCCGCGCGGAGCTGGAAACTGAAAGCCGCGCGATACCGCAACCAGGCGAGCCAATCTTGCCACGGATGGTCGACGTAACCGTGGAGCGCGCACATATCGGAAAAATCGCGGCGCTCGATGGCCGGGCGATGAGCGAGCATCAGGTTCGCCGCCACGTGCAGAAAACCCGGATGGATTTCCAAAACGAGCCATTGGGGCCGAATTCCTTCCGCCAGCAAACGGTGGAAATAAAGCATCTCATAAATAGGACCGCCGGCAAGAATGCCAAAATTGTAAGCCAGCGGCGCATCTCGGTCAGTCAACGCCTCGTCGGCCGCCACGCCGTAGGCCGTTCGCGAACTGCCCAAAAAAATGAGCAACGGACGCCCGGGCGATTCACGCCGCCGCGCTTGTAGATAGGCGATTTTGCGGCTGTATTCCGAGTCGCGCAGGTCCGGGACGATAGAATCGACGACCGCCGACGTCAGCGCCTGAATCAGGACAAAACCGCACAAAGCGCAGGCCAGCGTCGACGCGGCGCGGCACCGCGTGGACGACCGTCGCTTGGGGTTGGGCGCCGGTGCGCCAACGCTCGGCCGGCAATGTAGGCGAGTAGCATTCTCCATAGCCGGTGGGAAACGACCTGTTTACACCTTCGCGATGCGCGATTTCCAACGCTTATAGTCGTCGGGGGTGTCCAGGTCGAGGCCAATCGCCGCCGTTCCACATTCGACCGGCACGGCGTCGGCTTGTTCCACGAGGCGATTCAACCCCTCGTCATCGGCCAAAGCGGCGATCTTCGCCGCCCAGGACCACGGAAACAAAACCGGATGCCCGGCGCGGTCTTGGTGCGCCGCCACCAGCACTTGCGGCCGGCGCGGGTCGTACGCGGCCAGCAAACGCCGCCCCGCCTCGGCGCTCAACGAAGGCAAATCGGCCGGGGCCGTCAGCCAGACATCTCGCTTTCGCGGCCTTTCCACGCGCGCGATGTACTCAAGTCCCGCGCGTACCGAAGCCTTCATATCGGCCGGCGGCGGATCGGCCGTCACCACCGTCGCGCCGGTGGAGGCAACCAGCCTGGCTAGCTCGGAGTCGTCCGCGCGCAACACGACGAGCACCCGATCAATGCCCGACCGCTGCCAGGCGCTGATGG
>DASVGM010000710.1:0-3168 GCA_036379555.1 Pirellulales bacterium
CAGGCGTCACCCGCGCCCCTCTTCTCGATTTTGCCCCGCTTGGCCGCCGAAGGCGGCCAAGCGGGGCAAAATCGGGCGCGTAGGGAACGCCGCGTTTGTAGACGGCCAACGTGAAACTCCCTCGGGCAAGCCGAGGGCATCGTCCGCTACCGTCGCTGAATGTCGAATTGGCGCTGAATCTCGTGACACGAGGAGCAAGCCCTGTGGAGCGGAACAGATCCTCATAAAACATTCGGGTAGTTAGCCCTGAAAGCCGCGATTTTGCGCCGACCAGCCGCCTACCGTGCCGATTAGGATTACGCATCACACACTGGCTCCTTTCACCGTTGAAGAATCGGCAGATAATTGTTCGGCATCTGCAAGATAACGCAGGCCATCGCGGTGCCGTATTCCTGACCGATCGGATCCATCCAGGCGCCGTCGTCGGCGCGCTGCCGCGCCAACAGTTCGTCACGAATGGCCGGATACCACTGCCGCCAATGGTTGCCGCCCGCGTGCCATGCCGCCTGCACCGCGTAATAATGGGCGTAAAAAAAATGCGCTTCGCGGTTATAAGCGATGAGATCGCGGTTGGGGGCGAACTCCATCAAATACGCCAGCCCTTTTTCAATCTCCGGCCCCCGGTAAATGCCGGCGCTGTGGAGCGCCACCACTCCGGCCGCCGAGCGCGGAAAAGCGCTTGGCCCGCCCTCGATGGTGTACATAAAGCCGCCATCCGGGTTTTGGCACTTTTTGACGTATTGGACGCAGCGGTCGATCGTTTCTCGCGGCACAAAAATGCCCGCGTTCCGCGCCGCACGGAGGGCCATGATCTGGCAAATAGTCACCGAAATGTCCGCCTCGTTCCGCACGGGCTGGTAACGCCAGCCGCCTTCGTGATTCTGCGTATGGACAATCAAATCCACGGCCTTGGCCAGCCGCTCGCGGATTTCGGCTTTGGCCGACATGCCGTAGGTTTCCGCCAAAAACAGCGTGGCGAAGCCATGTCCGTACATCGGACGGTCGCCGCTGGCGCCGGCCACGGCGACAAGGCCGCTATCTTGCGAGTTCTTTAGCATGAGGTCCACGCAGCGGCTCACCGTTGGAAAATAGGCAGGTAATTGTTTGGCATCTGCAAAATGATGCAGGCCATGGCGGTGCCGTACTCCTGGCAAATCGAATCCATCCAGGCGCCGTCGTCGGCGCGTTGCCGCGCCAACAGTTCGTCGCGAATAGCCGGATACCACTGTTGCCAGGACTTGCCGCCCGCGTGCCACATCGCTTGCACCGCGTAATAGTGGCCGTAAAAGTAATGCGTTTCGCGGTTGAAGCCGATGACGTCGCTGTTGGGTAAGAAACCCATTAAATAGGCCAGCCCCTTTTCGATCTCCGGCCCTTCGTAAATGCCGGCGTTGTAAAGCGCCACCACGCCGGCCGCCGAACGCGGAAAGGCGCTTTGCCCGCCTTGCGGCATGTACATGAAGCCGCCGTCGGCGTTTTGGCTCTTCTTGACGTATTCGATGCAGCGGTCGATCGTTTCGCGCGGCACGAAAATGCCGGCGTTGCGCGCGGCGCGCAAGGCCATGACCTCGCAGATCGTCACCGAAATATCCGCGTCGTGCCGCACCGGTTGATAGCGCCAGCCGCCTTCCTTGTTTTGCGTGTTGACAATCAGATCCACCGCCTTCGCCAACCGCTCGCGAACCTCGTCTTTCATCGACATGCCGTAGGCTTCGGCCAGAAACAGCGTGGCGAAGCCGTGCCCGTACATCGGGCCGTGGCTGCTGGAACCGGCCACGTTGATGAACCCGCTCTCCTGCGAGTTGCTCAGAATGAATTCGACGCAACGGCTGACCTCCGCGCCGTAGGGGCCGCGGTCGGGCGTGCTGCCGCCCGACATGAACGCCATGCCGGCCAGCCCGCAGACGGCGACATTGCGGCTGTACCCGCCGCCGCCAAAGGAACCGTCTTCGTGCTGCTGCCGCGCCAAGAATTGCAAGCCCCGGTCGATGGCTTTTTGCGTTTCCGGCGAGATCATTTCGCCGGCGTCGGTTTCGGTGGCCGCTTCATCGGCTTTTTCCGCCGCGGCGGCGAAGCAGGCGAGCGAGAGAACGGCGATGATGGCAGCCGTCAGCCGCGTAGCGGCGAAAGAGTTTAGCCGTGGGCGCAAGCCCACGGACACGATGCGGCCGATTTCCGTGGGCTTGCGCCCACGGCTAAACTCTGCCGTCCCTACGGGACTAAGAACCGAAAACCGCGCCAGCCTTGTATGGATTATCGCCGACATCATTTCCTCCCCTTCCCGCCGCCCACCAGCGAGCGATAATACTCGGAGATTTCGGTTTCGTACTTGGGCAAGAATTCTTCATTGGCCGATTGTTCCATCTGCTGACGCAAATGCGGCGGCAGGTGTCCCCAAACGTCTTTCAAGCGCTCTTGCAAGCGTGGCCCGGCGACTTTGGCCGTATCGCGGTTCTTGGTATGCGGCGTGCTATCACGGGCGGGTTGATCGCCGGGCCGCTCGCTCGGCTTGTTGGCTGGTTTCGCGCTGGTGGTTTGCTGTTGCCGCGGCGACGGCGAGGGGTTTTTGCTTTGCCGGCATTGCTGTTGAAGCTGCTCGATGAGTTTGCTTAAATCGTCGGCGATTTCTTGTTGGAGACGCTGCGTTGTTTCATCGCTGCGCGTCTCCGCGATCCGTCGCTCGACCTGTTTCATGCGCTGATTTAAGCGCACCAACGGGTTTTCGTTCGCCGAGCCATGCCCAATGTCTTCGCCCTCGAGGCCGTCGAGCAATTCCTCGTCGAGACTGCGCCGGCCGGGTTCTTTGGCCGGTGGATTATCGGCCGCGTCCGGCCTGCGGTCGCCGTCGTCGGCCCTGGGCTTGTCGGCGGGATATTCGGGTAGGCCCGTGTCGATGTCTTCAAGCAGTGCGTCGTCAAGCGATTGTTGTGCTTTGGTTCCGTTGTCCGCGGCTGGCGGCGCCGCAATGGCGATCGGAGAGAACGCGATCGCGGCGATAAGAACGCACGACCACACGACGATGCGATGCGCCAAATGGAGCAGCGACGGGGGCATTTGCTCTGAAACGAGACTAGTTGGTTTTGTGCGCATGGCTATGGGCTGCGATTGTTCTTGACCTTCGGGGCTTTGATGCGTTGGCTACGCGGCGGTGACGTGGCCCCTTTCTTT
>DASVGM010000711.1:0-2401 GCA_036379555.1 Pirellulales bacterium
AGCCCGGCGGTGGCGGTGCGGAACAAATCCGGTATGAAATCGCAGCTCATTATCGTGTTAAAGTCGGGCCTTTTGCGCAGGCCAGGCCCATCCTCCAGTCGCGTCGAACCCGAAGATGAAGTCTGGACAAGGCACTCGACCGTGGATGAGATCACGGACCTGCGGTCGCGGGACGCCAATCGCTCAATTGCAATTCGACACGGCGATAGCCCTTGAAATCGTTGATCACCGGTCGAAAGGCCACGGCCATCGGTCCCGGCTGCTTGTCCAGTTCGTCGGCCCAATCGCCGCCGCCAAAAGCCACCGCGCGCAGCACCACTCCTTGCTGCGCCAGCTTGACGGCCAAATGCCGGCCGCCGCCGCCAATGCGTTGCACCGGCCCGGCCAACGTCACCCCGCTGGCGCAAAGCAGCGGCCGCGGATTGTGCTGGCCGAACGGCGCCAGTCGTTCAATTTGGTTCAGCACGGGCAACGTCAGTTCGCCGAATGACACTTCGGCGTCAATGGCCAATTCGGCGATGCGCTGCTCGGCCGTGAGAGAGCCGGCCACATGTTCGCAAAAATCAGCGCGAAAGTCGTCGATTTTGGCCTCCTCGATTTTCAGACCGGCCGCCGCCGCGTGACCGCCGTGGCTCAACAGATGGTGCGCGCAGCCACAAAGGCATTCGTACACGTTGAGTCCCGGCACGCTGCGCGCGGAGCCAATGCCGGGCTTGACGCCAAGGTCATCAAACGCCACCAACACGACCGGCCGATGATACTTTTCAGCCAGGCGTCCGGCCACAATGCCGATCACGCCCGCGTGCCAGCCGCGCTGGGCCAAAACGAACGCGCAATCGCGCTCGACGTCGTGCTGCTCCTGCGCCAGTTTGTTCGCCGCCAGATAGATGCTGCGTTCCAGACTTTGGCGACTGCCGTTCAATTCATGCAGGTACTCCGCCAGCGCCGTCGCGCGCTCCGCCGAGCGCGTGGTGAGCAGCTCAACGCCAAGCTGCGCTTGCCCCAACCGGCCGGCCGCATTCAGCCGCGGGGCGAGTGAAAAGGCGACATCTTCACTGTCGAGCGTTTGCTTGCGGTCAAGCTCGGCCAACTTCATCAAGGCGGCCAATCCAAGGCCCGGTTGCCGCTTGAGGCTGGCCAGCCCGTGCTGCACGAGTACGCGGTTTTCATCGACCAAAGGCACCATGTCGGCCACGGTGCCGAGCGCCGCCATTCCCACGGCGCCCAGCAGATAATTCCGCATTGCCTCGCCCACCTTCTTGGCGCCGCTGGCCTGCTGGCACAACGCCCAGGCCAGCTTGAAAGCGACTCCCGCGCCGCTCAGGCCGGCAAAAGGATAGGCCGTGCCCGGCAGCCGCGGATGCACGATCGCCGCCGCTTCAGGCAGCACGTCGCCAAATTCATGGTGGTCGCTGACGATCAGATCGAGGCCCAACCGCCGCGCGGTTTGAGCTTGATTGACGCTCGTAATGCCGCAATCGACCGTGACAATCAGTCGGCTGCCTTGCCGGGCGATGGTTTCCAGGGCGTCGTCGTGCAGGCCGTAACCTTCATCGACGCGATGCGGAACATAATAACTGGTCTCGGCGCCCAGCAGCCGCAAGCATTCCACCAGCAGGCTGGCGCCGGTCATGCCGTCGACGTCGTAATCGCCGTAAACCGTAATGCGTTCGCGGGCGGAAATCGCCCTGCCGATGCGCTCGACGGCCGCCGGCACGCCGGGCAACTCGGCCGGCTCACGCAGTTGCGTCAACTTGGGATCGAGAAAATCACGAACCGCCGACGGATTTTCAATGCCACGGCAAACGAGCAGCCGCGCCACCACGGCGGAGACGCCGGCCGACCGTTCAACCGCGGCGATGCGTTCCGCTGAATGCGGGTGAATACGCCAATGCTTGGCCATATCGTCCTGACGATGAAGAACCGCGCGCGACCGTCCCAGTCGCGCGGGAAAGGTTATTTCTTCTTTTCGGCATGCAACGTATGCTTGCGCAAACGCGGCGAATACTTACTGAGCTTCAGTTTTTCGCCGCCCGTCTTACGCCGGATGGTGTAGTTGTAATCACCGGTTTCCTCGCAGACGAGGAACACGGTTTCGACTTTCTTCTTGCTTTTGGCCACGGCAATAACTCCCTGAAATCCGGTCGGCTGGTTGAAGCCGACATTCTAGTGCTTTTTCAGGGTTGCGACCAGGGGGTTGCTTTACGCGCACTCGACAAAAAAGCGCGATTCATCGTCACGCGGCGAGAAATCGGGCTGCGACAGCCGCCGGGCTATTTCCTCGCGATGCACCGGTACCTCCAGCGGCGCGTCGCAGCCAAGTTTGACCGTGTTGCCACGAACCTCCAAAACGGTGACCACCACGTTCGAGCCAATGAGTAGACGCTCTCCTACCTTGCGA
>DASVGM010000712.1:0-4482 GCA_036379555.1 Pirellulales bacterium
TGGTTTTCGCGCCGATGTGCGGGGCGACGCTCGCGTTTTCAAAGGCATGGCCGGGCAAATAAAATGATCTGCGATGTGTACGGAAAGGCAAAGAACCCTGGCCCGCCAAGGCGGGCCAGGGCCAAGCGAGTCATTTACCCGCCCGGATCCGGCTATCCCTTTGTCTCACTTGCTCGCCAGCAGAGCCTAACTCTGCCCGCGCCAGACGCCGGTCATTCTACCACGTAGAATTCGCTTTCAATTGCCAAGCCATTTATTTGCCCGGCAAATGCCTTAAAAAACGCATCGTGGCCCCGCCATCCAGCCAGAATCCACCCACAGATACTGTCGAGGAGCCATTAATGGACATACAAAAACTCATTGCTGTTCAACAGCACCAGCGTGGCCTGTACCCACCCTGCCCGGCGGACGCTGTCGCCGGCCGGCGACTGGGAGGACACCGCTTGAATCAGGTCAGTCAGCACCTGCTGTTCGCCCGTTGTGGGCATTCGCGTCAACAAAAGTCGATACAGGTAGTCGATACGCGCGCCTTCGTCCGGAAAACCGCGGGCCAACACGCGATCGGCGAGATCCGCCGCCGCACGCTCGGCGAAAGGGCCGTGCAGCATCGCCAGCGCTTGCATCGGTACGATCGACTCGCTCCGCTCGACACAGTTGACTTCCATGATCGGCGTATCGAACAAGTCGAGCATGGTCAGATGCTGGCTGCGCCGCACCATTAAATAGATGCTGCGCCGCCGCCCTTGTTCGTCGTTGGCGGCGCCGATGGAACCGTCGGCCGCGGCACTCACCGGCGCCGGCGGGCCAAACATCTGGCGATGCAGTTTGTTCGCGGCTTGCAGCATGCTGTCGCGCACGACCTCGCCCTCGTGGCGTCGCGGCTGCCAGCACCAGAGCAGTCGATTGTCCGGGTCGCCGGCGGACTTGGCGGCGTCGTTCTCGGACGACTGCCGATAGACCGTCGATGTGAGCATCAGTCGGTGCATCGCCTTCATGCTCCAACCCTGGCGGATGAATTCCGTGGCCAGCCAATCGAGCAGTTCCGGGTGAGTCGGCCGGGCGCCCGAGCGGCCGAAGTTGGCGATGGTCGGCGCCAGCGGTCTGGCGAAGTGGTGCTTCCACATCCGATTGACCTGCGTGCGCGCCGTCAACGGGTGATCGGGGCGAGTCAGCCAACGGGCAAAGGCCGCGCGGCGGCCGCTCGTCTTGTAAGCCGGTTGCGGAGCGAACGTGACGCCCGCGGAACACAGTACCGCGGGCACGCCCGGCTCGACGGGCGCTCCCGGCCGCGTGTGATCTCCACGGTAGAGAATCTGGCCCTGGGCCGGATCGCCTTCCAAATCGGCCAGTCCACGAACGAGCGTGACCGATTTTTTCAGCGCCGTCTCCGCCGCGATCGCCGCGTGCAAACGGGCGGCTTCCGCTTGGTAGTCGGCATAGCGGCTTGCCAGGTCGCTTTCGGCCAGCGGCACTTTGGCATGATCGGCCACCAACTTCTTTTGCTCGGCGTAGCGCGCATTTTCCGGCACGGCCAGCGCCGCCACGAGTGCCGCGATCGCGCTTTCCGGCACGCTGCCGGCAGGCTCTTCGGCCAGCCGCTTCTTGCGGTAACGCGCGGTCAACTCGGCAAGTGTCGTCTGTAAGAACGCCAGCCGTTCAGCGGCCTTTTTGTTCTGGTCTTCGATTTGGGCGCGCTGGCTTTCGGTGGCCAGCGGAATGCCGCGCACCTCTGAAGGCTGCCAACGCGCCGGATCGAACGCGCCGAGAAAGATCGCTTGCAAGCTATAGTAATCGCGTTGCGAAATGGGGTCGTATTTATGGCTGTGGCAACGGGCACACTGCACCGTCAGGCCAAGGAAGGTCGAGCCGACAATCTGCATGGTATCGCTCAACACCTGATGGATTTCGTTCGGCTCGATGTAGCCCGGATAAGTCGGATCGCTGGCTGTGCGCAAGAAACCTGTCGCCACCAGGCAATCGGCCATCTCCGGCGTCAGTTCGTCGGCGCGGCGCCAATCGACCAATTCATCACCCGCCAACTGTTGCTCGACAAACTTGTCGTAGGGCAAATCGTTGTTGAGCGCGCGGATGACATAATCGCGATAGCGCCACGCCTCCGGCCGCACGCGATCGGCCGCCAGGTAACCGTCGGAGTCGGCATAGCCGGCCACGTCGAGCCAGTGGCGCCCCCAGCGTTCGCCATATTCCGGCTCAGCGAGCAACTGATCGACCAGGCGTTCGTAGGCGTCGGGCCGGGTATCGGTCAGAAAGGCGTCCATCTGTTCGACCGTGGGAGCCAGCCCGTGTAGATCAAAATAGAGCCGCCGCAGCAAAACCAAGGGCGGCGCGTCGGCATTGAAACTCAGGCCGGCGGCTTCCAATCGTGCCAGAACGAAGTGATCGATCGGCGTGCGTACGCGATCGCAGTCCCGCACGGCGGGCAGGGACGGGCGTTGCGGCGGCTTGAAGGCCCAAAAATCGCGATCTTCGGCGCTGAGGTTCGCCGGCGCATCGCCGGCTTCGAGGGGCGCCTCGGTCGTGCCCGACAGCGGCGCGCCGGCGGCGATCCATTGGCGAATCAGCTCGAGCTCCTGGTTGTCGAGCGCGCCTTCGTCCTTGGGCGGCATCTCGCCTGCTTCGATTCGCTGCAAAATCAGACTCTTTTTCAGGTCGCCGACGACGAGGGCCGGGCCACTGTCGCCTCCCTTGAGCATCGTGGCGCGGCGACGCAGGTCAAGCCCCGCCTCCGTCGTCTTCCCGCCGTGACAGCGCAGGCACCGCGTCTCGAAGATCGGCGCGATTTGCCGCTCGAAGGTCACGTCTTGGCCGCCGGCCGGGCACGTCGGCGTCAGGCACAACAGGCAGATTTGCGCCAGCATGGCGGCGCTCGACCGCTGGTATCGTCGCATGCGCGTCCTAACCGCTTTCACCCGTTTGCTCAACATACGGTTATTCTACTCGCCGGCGCCCTACTGTCGCCCCAGGTTCTTGCCGCGCACCATCGCCGGGGGCCGCGATTGCGAGCGCCCATGCGCCGACCACTCCGCGTCCGGCGGTGAATGCTCGCGCAGCCACGCCCGCAAAGGCACGTCGTCATCCCTGGGATCATAGCAGCCGTTGGCCGATGTGCCGTCGCCAAGAAGCTGGCGGCGAATCGCATCCAAACCTGGAAAGAGATGCCGGACGGTCATCTCGTCCTTGGGGCGCAGCCAGCGGTAGGCGTAGCCATACCAGACCACCTTGCGAGTTTGGTTCCAAAGATTCGGGCTGCGAGAATGCCAAATCCGCCGATCGATCAACACCGCGTCGCCGGCTTTCAGACACAGCGGCTCCGCCCCCGGCGGGTTCGAGACGCCATCCGCCGGGCAGTCGATTTCGTCGTTTAGGTGCGAGCCGGGAACGATCAGCGTGTTGCCCCGATCCGGTTCGCTGACGTCGGTGAGAAAGTAGCCGATCTTGAGCGACAGCCGAGGGCGCGGCCGCGATTCAATCTCGTCATTCACGCGCATGCTGTCTTGATGCCAGGCCACGCGCCACTTGAGCGCGGCGGCATCGGCGGGCGGGGTCAAATCCAAGTGCGAATGGTACAGGTAAATGTTCCAGCCCAGAATTCCCCAAACTTTGGGAAACGTCGTCGGGCAGTCGATCAAATCGACCAGCGCCGGATCTTCCGGCACGATATTGGGGATGGAGAGCAGCTTATCGCGCGTGTCGTCGCTGCGCACGCGCGTGTCGATGCGATCGGCGACGACCGTCAGGCGATCGACCGTCGCCGAGTCGAGCGCGCTAGCGACGATCAAATAGCCGTTGCTGTTGAAAAAGGCAAGCTCGTCGGCGGTTAGCCGATGAGCCAGACAGTCGGGTGTCATAAGGTATTCTCAGACATCGGGTTGACGCGATGCAATATAAATCCCCCAAACTACAACGGCCGCGATATAGACGACCACGCTCAGCCGAAGCACGACATCATCCGGTGGAATCAGGCCACGGCCCAAGAGCCACGACGCCGGCCAAAGAATGGCCGCGCCGAGTACAAAAATCAACAATCTGGCGAACCATCCCGTTAGCTTTAACCCGCTGTTCGCTGGTGCCTTGTATGGGTTCTCTTCCATGCCGCGATGATACCTCGTTTTGGCGCGACGGGATAGTATGCCGACCTCTGTTACTGGCCTTGTGCCAAGCAGTAGGCGATGGTGTTTGGATTCCTTGCCGCCTTGGCCCTCTCGGCGAACACTTCGGGCCTGAGTTGATCGGCAAACGCGCGGACATCGTGTTGACGAATCTCGTTCCATACCTTATCCCTAACTTCATCCGTGAACATCTACGGGCCCTCCTGGCTGAACTAAGTTGTTGTGAATAAAAAATTAGGCCAGCGAGGGCCCTTTTAAGTCAAGATCAAGCTTAGCGCCATTGGAACAAGCCCCGATCGTGGCGGAACTTACCGAAGTGTTTTTGCCTGCCGCCGGAAGCTAAGTGGCTCGT
>DASVGM010000713.1:0-7304 GCA_036379555.1 Pirellulales bacterium
CCGAATTCATTACCGGCGACCCCGGCCGGTTACGGCAGGTGCTGACCAACCTCGTCGGCAATGCCATTAAATTCACCGACATGGGCGAAGTGGTCGTCGATGTGTCGCTGAGCGAGGACGCCTCACGATCCGCCGGCGACGACACGCCGCCGGTGGAGGTGGTGCTGCATTTTTGTATTGCAGACACGGGCGTCGGGGTGCCGGCGGACAAGCGAGATGTGATTTTCGAGGCTTTTGAACAGGCCGATACTTCGACCACGCGGCGTTACGGCGGCACCGGTTTGGGGCTGGCGATTTCGCGCCGGCTGGTGGAGTTGCTGGGGGGCCATATTTGGCTGGAGAGCGAAGAAGGAAAGGGAAGCCATTTCCATTTCACCGCGCGGCTGGCACGCGCCGAGCCGCTGGCGCGCGTCGAGCGCGCCGAGCCGGCGTCACTCGTCGATCTGCCGGTCCTAGTGGTTGACGACAACGCCACCAACCGGCGCATTCTGGTGGAAATGCTCACCAATTGGCGCATGAAACCTTTCGCCGTTAGCGGCGGTCGCGCCGCGTTGGCGGCTATGCAGCAGGCGGCCAACGTGGGAAAGTCATTCTCGTTAGTGCTGCTCGACGCCAACATGCCGGAGGTCGACGGCTTTCAGCTTGCCGAGGAGATCAACAAGCAGCCGCGGCTAGCCGGCGCGGCCATCATGCTGCTTACCTCGGGCGACCGGCCCGATGACGTGCGGCGTTGCCGACAGCTTGGCATTGCCTCATACCTGATGAAGCCGATCGCCCAGTCGGAACTGCTTGATGCGATCATGGCCGCCCTTGGCAGTCGCCTGTCACCGCGTGAGGCGACCGCGGAGCTCGCTACGGTCGTCAGACCGGCGGGGCATCAACTGCGCGTGCTGCTGGCCGAAGACAGCGTGGTAAACCAAAAGCTCGCCGTTTATCTGCTCGAAAAATGGGGCCATCGCGTGACCGTGGCCAACAATGGCCGCGAGGCGGTCGCCCTGGCGGAAACCGGTTCTTTTGATCTTGTGTTGATGGACGTGCAGATGCCCGAAATGGACGGGCTGGAAGCCACCGCCGTGCTGCGCGGTCACGAAGCCGGCGCGACGCGCCGGCTGCCCATCGTGGCCATGACGGCACATGCCATGGTGGGCGACCGCGAGCGCTGCCTGGAGGCGGGCATGGACGATTATCTTTCCAAGCCGATCCGCGCCAATGAATTGCTGGCGGTCATCGAGAAAGTGATCGCCAACGGCGCAATAGCGGCCGGCGACTCATGCGAAGCGTGTCCCATTGACTGGAACGCGGCGTTGGCCCGCTTGCAGGGCGATCGGGAGCTGATGCAAGAATTGATCGAGGTTGTGACGCAAGAGGGGCCGAGGCTGTTGAGCGACGTGCGGCGGGCGGTGCGGAGCGGAGACGCCGCCGCGCTAAAGCTCGCCGCGCACACACTCAAGGGAGCGTTAAGCAACTTCGCCGCGGCGGCTGCCACTGAGGCCGCCCGACGCCTGGAGGCGATGGCCAAGCAGGGCGATCTGCGTGAAGCGCCGCCGGCCCTGGCCGACCTCGAACGTGAAATGAGGCGGTTCATGCCCGAACTTGAGGCCTGGCAGACACGTACTGTATGAAGTGGTGTTACCCCGGCATGCTCGATAATCCGACCTTCGCGATAATTCGGCGGAGCTGCCCCAGTGTTGTAATGAGAGATTTTCCTGCCGGAGTGATAAATCCGCTACAATCGCCACAACGGATCGGAATCTCCAGCCAATTCGGCATTCGTGGTCCGCTCGCCACCGCCGTTTTTCAAGCGGCGCCGAAGCGCGCGACGATGCTCGAAGTAAGAGGCTATCCGAAAACTCGGATTTCGCCGTGGCGGCGTATCGTGGGGCGGCTCGCCGAGCCGTCTTTTGTAGTCAGACGGGCCGGCGGCCCGCCCCACGGCGAGTTTTCGGATAGCCTCTAAGAGCTGTTCGTGGAGGATGGCCTTCCTAAACAACATCCTCCGGCAGTGCGGTTGTTTTGTCAGTCGCTCCTTGGGCGGAGCCGCGATTTCTCAGGTGTTTGAGGATTGACCCGTGTTGCGAGCTCGATGGTCTATCGCCGTGGTGTTGCTGGCTCTGGCGGGCTGCGGCATTGGACAAGGCCAATTGCGGCAGCAGGTTTATCGTCCCGGTTCTTGGGAAGTGCAAAGGCGCCGCGCAATCAAGTTCGACCCTTACTCGCAGATTGAGTTGCACACCGGCCCGCGCGATTCAACGACACGGCCGCGAGATTATGCCAAGCCCATTCCCGAACCCGCGCGCGGCCGCTGGCCCCAATGGGGCGCGCCACGCTATGGTTACCCATGAGCGGGTGTTTTGGCCGCTGTTTGCCTTTGGCGTGCCGTTTCGCCCGCTGCGCGCGGCAAAGCGCGCTCCGGGCGGTATGAAGTGCCGCAAATCGGCGCGCGCCCTCGGCGAAAGCGCCTGATAAAAGCCGCCGTTCAATCCGAATTTGACCGGTTTTTTCCATTCCGAGCCGATTGGCCCCCTTGGCATGGTGGATATTAGCCTCACGCTCGTAAAGGCCGGACGAACCCAGGGCATCGGTTTTGCAAGCTAGAGGTGAGTCAGGAGGACTGAATCATGAATGCTGATACACGTAGAATTGTCGTGATCGATACTCGTTGCGGTGCTTGTGGCACCGACCATTTGGAAGTTTATCATGAACACTTTCCGGAATTGCGGATCGCCGCCGCGTCCAGCGAAGAAGCGGCCGCGCGTCTGTTGACAAAACTGGAGATCTCGCTGAGCGCGGTCTCCGATCCGTTCCATTGCGACCCTGTGCGGGAGGCGATCGCGGACGTTCAGGCCTTTTTGAATCGGACGGGGACGGCTCACCCGGCGCGAGATCTGTAGGGAAAAAGCTCTTGTTTATTGAAGGAGGATATAGGAAATGAATACCATCGAAACCCCAACGCTGGAGACGACCGTGGGCGATCTCGTGGCGCGGCGGCCAAGCCGCTCACGCGTGTTCGAGAAACTCGGCATCGACTATTGTTGCGGCGGCAAGAAAACGCTTGCACAGGCCTGTGCGGAGAAGGCCATTGACGCCGGTACCGTGCTGACCATCCTGCTGGCGGTCGAAGACGCCGCCCCAGCGGCCGATCGCGATTGGACAAACGCGACCTTGAGCGAGTTGGCCGACCACATCGTCGAGACGCATCACGCCCACCTGAAGCGTGAACTGCCCCGCCTGGCGGCGATCTCCCGCCGAGTGGCGATTGTGCATGGCGAACATTACCCCTGGGTGCGGGAATTTGAAAGCGTTTACATGCGTTTCGCCACGGATATGCAGGCGCACATGATGAAGGAAGAGCAGGTGCTCTTTCCGCTGATTCAGAGCCTGGAACGCGGGGAACCGGCCTCCAACGGCGCTTGTGGCCACGGCGTGGGCAGTCCGATTCGCGTGATGGAAGACGAGCACGATGACGCGGCGGCGTGCTTCGCGCGCATGCGTGAGCTTTCGAGTGAATTCACGCCCCCGCCCGACGCCTGCAATACGTTTCGGGCCATGCTCGACGGCGTGCGCGAACTGGAATCCGACACGCACCGTCATGTGCATCTGGAGAACAGCATCCTGTTCCCCAAAGCGGTGGGGTTGGAGGATGGTTCGGGTGCGGCGACGGTCAAGTCGCCATGTTGCCATCATGACGCGGCCGTTTTGCCCACAGGCTAAGTGCGACCTACATTTCAGGTGCCATGTCAGCGTGATGACGTGGCGGGCAATGAAGGAATGAGTGCATTGGCCGCCGAGAAGCAAACCGGATTAACGACGACCTTCAAGGTGTTGGCGCGGACTTCCAACGAGGCCGCGACCGACACCTTGTTGGCCGCGCTCGATTCCAGCGAGGCCGCCATTCGCGAGGCCGCGTTGCGCGCGTTGCTTAACCGTCACAGCCTGGCCGGCCATCAGACGCTGCTCAAACGGCTGCACGAGCTTGATCCGCGGTGGCGCGAGATTTTGTATCAGTTTCGCGGTACGATGTCGCACGCCCTGCGCAAGGCCTTGCTCTCGGACGATCCGCAAAACTGCGCCAATGCCTGTCAAGCGGTTTTGTGGTTTCATGAGTATGACTTAATGCCCGCCCTGGTCAGCCTGCTGGAAACCGAGGACAGCCCCAGCGCGTCGCTGGCCGCCGAGACGGCCTTGGCGCTGGCCGACGCGTTTTATGAGGAGCTCGCCGGCGCCGGCCGCGCGACGACCAGGCAAGACCCGCAGATTTTGCGCAACCACCTGGTGGCCACCTTGGAAGGCTCGGTCACGCGTTATGCCCGGCATCGCCGCGGCGAACCGATCGAAGTCTTCGCCATGCTGGCGCCGCGCGATAACGTCACGCTCAAGCGAATCTTGTTTGCGCCGTTGCATACCAGCTACCGGCCGCTGATGGATACCTTGACGCGCAGCGTTCGTCCCGGCGTGCTGCGACTGTTGCTCGGATACGTTGACGATCCGCAGGCGCCGTCGGCCGCGCTGACCGCCATCGCCCATCGACGGGATGCGGCCTTTGTCAACGCCTTGTTGAAAAAAACCGGCGCCGACCTTACGGCCTCCATCCGCCGCAATCTGGCGCGCATCGAACACTTCTCCTGGCTCGAACCCGGCCAGACGCTGCTTGATGAACTGAGCGAAGAGAATCAGCGCGCGGCCGTGCAACTCATCATGGCTTCGGGCATGAAACGTCTGGAGGCTTTTGAGACCATCGCGCACCTTGTGTCGCACGGCAAGCGCGCGGGCCGAAGCGCCGCGGCGGCGGCGCTGGCCGAGTTTCACGGCAACGAAGCGAACCAGGTGGCGTTGAAGGCGTTGGAAGACGAAGATCCGCTGGTGCAGGCGGCGGTAGTGGAGCAATTGCGCGAACGCGGCATTCCCGGCGCGATTTCGCTGTTGCTCAAACTGACCGGCCATCCGCAGCCGCTGGTGCGCGAAGCCGCCCGGCGCAGCCTCGCCGAGTTCAGCTTCGCGCGATATCTGGCGTCGTTTGACGCCTTGGAGGAGCCGGTGCGGCGCAGCACGGGCTCCTTGGTGCGCAAGGTCGATCCCAACGCCGCGTCGCTCTTGCTGGAGGAAATGACGGCGCCGTCGCGGCGGCGGCGCATTCGAGCGCTGCAGGTGGCCGACGCGATACAGATTGTGCCCGAGGTGGAAGAAGCCGTCGTCACGCTGCTTTTCGATGACGACCATTTGGTACGGCTGGAAGCGGCCCGTGCGTTGGCCCAAGGCGTTTCAGTGGAGGCTTGCCATGCCCTGCGCGCCGCCGAGAGCGACAGCAGCGTCACCGTGCGCGAGGCCGCCGCCGATAGCCTGGCAAGCCTCGTTCGCCAACGGCCGGAACTGGTGATGTTGGCCGAAACGCAAGAAGCCGTGGCACTGGTCGCGGGACATATCGGGGAGCCATGACGATGCCGGGATTCTTTTACGGTTGGAGCGATCTGGTTCTCTGGGCCGATCAGCCTGCCCTACGCGCCCTGGGGCGCGGCGCGCAACATGCCCGACAGCCTTTCGACGGCGGCGGCTTGACGACGACGTTGTTGATCTCTTGCGCGTTTTTTGTTTGTGTGTGGGGAGTGGCTCGCCTCTTTGTGCGGTCGGAGGGACCGGCGGCGCTCAACAGCGCGCGCGGGCTTTTTGGGGAGCTTTGCCGAGCGCACCAACTCACGCGGAACGACCGGCGGCTTTTGACTCACTTGGCGCGTCAGCATCGGCTGGCCGATCCCGCGTGCTTGTTCTTTGACTCGCGTTGGCTCGACCCGTCCTTATGCGGCCCGGCTTGGCAAAAGCAGGCCGGCCGCTTGCGCGAGTTGCGGCTGGCGTTGTTCGCGGGTCTTGCCTCGCCGGTTTCGGCCGGCGCATAGCACCCTCTTGGAGTGCGTGCGATTCATCGCCGCTTTCGTTTGTCGCGGAGCGACCTTCTTCCCTCTTTATCTTTGGTAAACCACCTCCCTGGGAAATCTAAGCGCTCGCACGGGAAGGGCTGTTGCGAGGGGCGCGATAAGATTATAATCGGCGCTTTACTGACTTTCGTGAAAGGCGAACGATGGCGGTAGTTCTCAAGTGCCCGATTTGCGGACAGCATCAATCCGTAGCCAGAGTCATATCTGGTTCGGCGGCGCAATGTCAAAGCTGTGGGAACCGCTTTCGCATGCCCACGCTGGCGGCCGCGCCGCCGCTTTTACCGGCAGCCTCCCAAGTGTCGCCGCAATTCGGGTTCGCTGAGCAAGAGCGCACCTCGTCGGCCGTTATTTGGGTGATCTTCGCGGGCGGCGCCGCGGTGGCGCTGCTTTCGATTCTGCTACTTGCCCTCATGCTCATGCCCAAGAGCGACATGGAAGCGGTCGATCAGCGGCCGCGGCGGTCGATCAGCGGCCGCCGCCAGTCGCCCAAACGCCTCAGCCGCCGGCAAGTCAGCCATCGCCGCCGGTGCAAGTGGCCGCGCCCATCAACAACGCGTCGGCGTCGTCCGCGAGCGGGCTTGAGCCTGCTGTCAACGCGCCGGCGGAATCGCCTCCGTTCTCGCCGACAATCCGATCGCCGCGACGCGACGCCCCGCCCGTTTACAGTCCGCCCGCGGAGAAAAAGCAGGTCGCCTGGGCCGTCACGGTTGACCCCGCTCCCGCGGTAAAACTTCCCGGCCGACTGTTGTCGCTCACGGAGGGACATGTTGACGGTGTGTGCTTTGCGCGCGCCCCCGCGACCATCGCCGTGGCGCATCTGTGGGAGCATGTGCCGCGGGCCGAGAAAAAACCAAAATTCAACACACGGCACGTTCTCAACATTTGCGATCTCGCCCGCGGCGGGCAGGTGAAAGAGGTGCCGCTCGAATCGTCCAACTCTTCCGCCGATTACGAAATGCTCGCCGTGAGCCCGAATGGCAAGCAAGCCTTGTTGCGTCTTCTCAAACGTGCCGAGCGGCATTCAAACTGGCTGCAACTGATCGACCTGCAGAGCGGCGCCGTCGCGAGCGAGTGGGAACCCGTGCCCGGCGATATTTCCAGCGATCTTTCCGCCGCGTTCATCGACGATGGCTCGGTCGTAACGGCGCTGAAAGATAACCTGACGAAATGGAACCTCGCCGATCAGTCCGCGATGCCTGTCACCGCGGGCAGCGCCTTCGCGCTGAGCCCCAACGGCAAGTTCATCGTCGCGGGGACGCCGGATCGCTTGGTGTTCTATGTCGCGGCGACGCTCGAACCGTGCGGTGAGCTGGCGTGCCGCGGCAAGCCGGCGGCATTGGCTTTCAACCCCGCGGGCGACCGCTTGGCCGCCTTGAC
>DASVGM010000714.1:0-16369 GCA_036379555.1 Pirellulales bacterium
AACGCTATGGGCCGACCAGCGCCGCGAGCACGGCTTGATCTTCGATTTCCGGATTGAACGTGACCAGGCCTTCCGCCTGAGCCGCGCGAAGAAGCCTCTGGTCCGACGCGACAAGCACCAAATCGTCGCCCTGATTTCGCAAATGCTGCGCCACGTCGATCGCCACCCGAACGACAATCGCATCGGTGGCATTGACCGAGTGCGCAATAATGTGGGCCAATGCGTCGCTGACGATCTCGTTGTCGAATGAGAGTATGCGCTTGGCGGCCGACTGGATGACTTCATTCTCCAAATCGATTATTGCCTGACTGAAGTCGGCGACGGAAAGGTTGCCCGCGTTTTTCTTGCGCACCAGGACCGAGACCACCTCGGCCGCTCCGACATTCAGCAGGTAAACTCGGTGCTCCGGTACGCTTTCAAAAACGAAATCCACAAGGGCCGAGCCCGTTTCGGGTACGAACCGCTTGGCCAAGGCACTGCCGTCCAGGAAGAAGGAGACCATGCGACTTACTCCTCGCGCATCGCGATGAGCTCCCGGCTGAACGCGCTACCGTCTGGGTTCATTCCGCTTGCGATCAGCCTTTTGCGGAGCTGCTTGGCGCCAATGGGTTGGCCCTGGATGCCGAAGCGCTCGCGGAGCGCGCGCCAACGCGCGACGACGTTGGTGTGCTGCTCTTGAGACTCCCGGATGAGACGCGCTCCGCGGCTCGTCACGTTGCGCGAGCGCCCTGCTTCGATCTTCAACTCGGAAACTTCGCGCTCCAATGCGGCAAGCCTCAGCTCGATGGCTTCTAGCGTTATGGCCATGATGTGTTCCTTAACGGTTTCTCCCCATCCATTGTAACAGCACGGGCGCAATCCGAGAACGACAACCAATGAGCCACCCGACCGAACCACGCTCCAACCCGACGATGTGGAACAGCCGACCTTGAGTGTTTTTTTGATCGCCCCTGGCGGCCACGGCACCACCGAGGGCCGAGGATCGATCGCCATACGGTCGCGTCACGCCATTGCCAATTGATTCACTTTCAAATCCAAACCCGTCGCCGGTATTTCATCCGCCGCCGCTGAGAACGCCATGATCTCCGCCGCCATGTCGCTGAGCACTTGTCGAGATTGGTACAGGCCGGATAGGCCCAACAAGCGCCAATACAACTGCCCCTCCACCCAAGCGCCCGCCGGCGGACGCACGGCCCACTTTACGCTCTGCAAACGATCGGCATGGTTCACGTAGGAACCGTCGCGCTCGGCAAACGTGCCGCCCGAAAGCTGATAGCTGGCCCGATCCCACAGCGGCGACGTGAAAATGTCTTGCACGATAAGCGACTTCACTCGGCCAAACTTGTCGGCCGTCGCTTGATCGAACATTGGTTCGCGATAACCGCCCGTCACCCAAACGCCTCCAAACTCACCCTCTTCGATGCGCGGCAATAGCTCCTCAAACGTCAGGCAGCTTCCCGTGAAATGCCGGATGACCGCCTCCACGCCGCGGCGATTCGGACACTTCTCGGCGCGAATCGTAAAGCCGCTCTTAAACCGCTCGTCTTCGCCGACCATCGGCACCGGGCCAAGCGCCAACTCCGCTTCGGGATCGAAGCCGCGCAGGTATTTCGCCAACAGATAGGCTTCTTCCACCGTCAGGTGCGGCGAAAGCACACCGGCCAAGCGGCCGGCGGCCGGCAGTTTCGCTTTCAATTCACCCGGCAAGGCCGACCAATCCATTTCGACGTGGCCCGTGCCTTCGCGGCGCCGCAGGCCGGTTTGCCGCGCTTCGCTGTGAACGTAGTGAAAGCCATAACGCCCCTCGTCGCACATCCACCATTGATTCACGTAAGGGTTCTCACGCGGCTTGAGGCGATAGACATGGTCCTGGTTTTCCTCGGTCCAAATCGAGCAGCCGGTGGAGCAACCGGTGCAGACGCCCGGATGCTTTTTCATGAACCAGACGCGCTGCTGATACAAAAAGTCTTTGTCGCCCAAGGCGCCCACCGGGCAGAGATCGACGACGTTGCCCGACAGCTTGTTTTCCAGCGGATAACCGGGAAACGTGTCGATTTCTTCATGGCTGCCGCGATTGATGACCATCAATTCGCTTTGGCCGGCGATCTCGCGCGTGAAACGCACGCAACGGGTACACATCACGCAACGATCGACGAAGAGCGTGACGGTTGAGCCAACATCGCGGCGGCGGCTGGTGAAGGGGCGAATGTCCGCCCGGCGTTCCTTCTGGCCGTGCTCGAAGTGATAATCTTGCAAGAAACATTCGCCCGCCTTGTCGCAGATCGGGCAATCGACCGGGTGGCGCAGCAGCAAATCTTCTTCGACGCGGGCGCGGGCCTCGTGTACCTTCTGGCTGTTGGTGACGAAGACGGTACCGTCTTTGGCCGGTGTTTGGCAGGCGGGCACGAGCTTGGGCATCATCTGGATTTCGCCGGTTTCGGCGTTGCGCGTGCCGCTTTCGACAAGGCACATGCGACAACTCGCCACCACGGTCAAACCGGGGTGCCAACAATAGCGCGGAATGTCGATGCCGATGCGTTCAGCGGCCTGAATGCCGTTGAGCCGCTCTTTGTCGCCAATTTCGATTTCGTTTCCGTCGACGTAGACTTTTGCCATTAGGGTCTCTCTGGATTGTTCTCGCCAGGGCGATGGATGGTGCAGTTTAACAATCCCGCGACGATCGAGAAAGACGCCAGCTTTTCCGGACTAGCTCAAGTGCCGGCGGACGTCGTCCGCCGTCTTCGCCTTTTTGATAATCTTGACCAGGTGGCGCAGTTCGGTAACGTCGTTGATTTGACGTACTCGTGGCATCAATTTGCGGCCTGACGGCCCGAACTTCGTGTCCAGAGCCAATGCAATCCCCTCGCAAAGCCCCTCCGCGCGCCCTTCTTGACGCCCTTCCTGCCGCCCTTCCTGCCGCCCTTCCTGCCGCCCTTCTTGACGCCCTTCTTGAAGGCCTTGTTTGCGCCCTTCGGCACGCCCCCGTTCTAATCCCCAGCGCTCGATGCTCGATAGATACGGCATGCTTTTCTCCTTCTCGTACTGATAAATCTCCTCGCGAAACTGCTCCTCAAAATCGTCAGGTAAAACCAACATCCAGTCAACCACGCGGAACAACTCAAGGATGTCCTCCTTACTCAGTTCGCGCTCATATAAACCTTTCACAAGGTGGAATTTCGATGTCCGCCGTGCGGCGGCATCGCCACGCGTCGCTTGGGCCTGCAGGTGCGCGAGCGCCACCACCGCAAACGGATTCGTGTTATGTTCCAGTGACTCTAAATCTTGGGCATAATCCAACAGCTTGGCAAACAGAAAGGTGTTTTCGGTGCGCGCGCCCCAGAGACCGTAGCCGAAGCCGCACGGTCGCCAGTCAGCCCGCTCATCACAGAGAACGGCTAAGCTGACTACATCCTGATTATACAGCTTATAGGCCGAAGTGTTGTAGTGGAACATCCGTTGCGAGAACTCCGCCTCGTAAACACCCTGAATCTCGACGTGGATTAGCAGCCAGTATTCGTTCCCGTTCTTGAGCCAGACCTTAAAGAGCATGTCGGCGATTTGCTTGCCCACTTGGGCGCGACGCGCAATCCGCTGAAATTCCTTGTCGAGCGAATCGTAGCCGCGGCTCCAGTCGATATCCGCATGGACCTGTGGGAAAAAGAAGGCGAGGAACGACCGGAAATACTTGTGCAACGCGGCCTTCCACGGAGAATCGTAATCAGCGGTCGTCGTGTCACGTTTAGCCATGCTTTTCAACTATAAGACAACCACCCGTGAGATTGCAACCGCCAACCTGGCATTGACGGCTTCCCGCCGCGCGCGTATCGTGCCGCGTTCGATTCCTTCAGGTGGCAGTTTGAGCATTTTGCGAGCCCCGCACCCATGTATGCCATCTGGCTAAAGGCCTGGCTGCTTGCCTCCGTGTTGGCAAGCGCACAGTTTATCCTATTGACTTGGTCCTGCCGCGAGAACTTTCGCTTCGCTCGCGCCCGGTTGCGCAAGTCTTGGCCGCGCGAACGCGAACCACGCGTGGCCCTGTTCGCCCCCTGCAAGGGTCTGGAAACCGGCCTGCCGGAAAACCTGCGTCCGCTTTTCGAGCAAGATTATGCCAACTACTCGCTGACCTTCATCGTCGAAAGCGAAACCGATCCGGCGTACGCGACCCTGCGAGAATTGATCGCGGCGAACGGAAACGTGCCGGCACGTATTTGCGTGGCGGGCATCTCCACCGACACCGGTCAAAAAGTGCATAACCTGCTGGCGGCCACCGCGCAGCTCGCTGCCGACGTGGAGGTTCTGGCCTTTGTCGATTCCGACGCCCGCCCGCGAGGCGATTGGCTGCGGCGGCTGGTCTCGCGTCTGAATCAACCCAACGTGGGCGCGGTGACCGGTTACCGCTGGTTTCACCCCCGCCGCGCGACGGCCGCCGGCGCGTTCGTGTATACCATCAATGCCGCGGTGGCGGGCAGTTTTGGTCCGGGCGGCCACCACCTGATCTGGGGCGGCTCTTGGGCCATCCGCCGGCAGTTGTTCGACTCGCTGGAGCTGCGCGATGCCTGGCGTCAGACGCTCAGCGACGACCTGGTGGCCTCAAGCGTCGTGCGTCGCGCGGGGTTGCGCATCGAGTTTGAGCCGGTGTCGATGGTCGGTTCTCCGCTTGACGGCGGCTGGCGACAATCGCTCGAATTCTCGCGCCGGCAATACCTGATTGCCCGCTGCTACTTGCCGGCCTGGTGGTTGCTGGCGCTATTCGGGGCCACCTGGCCGGTGTTCATCTTTTGGGGCGGCCTGGCGACGTTGGCGGTCGGGCTTGGGCGGCACGACGCGGCAGTCTGGTTGCCCGCCGCGATTTGCCCGGCGTATTATGTGGCCACGCTGCTGCGAGGGTGCCAACGCTGGCAGTTGGGCAGACT
Organism: Pirellulales bacterium; assembly: GCA_036379555.1. Classification (GTDB taxonomy): domain Bacteria; phylum Planctomycetota; class Planctomycetia; order Pirellulales; family JAICIG01; genus DASSFG01. The sequence continues at coordinate 4,914 of DASVGM010000714.1, forward strand.
GTACGTTCCACAACAGTCGCCCGTGATGAAACGATTGGCCTGGCTCGGTATTTGGTTGGAGCCGTTGGTAGCGCTTGGCAACTGGGCCATCATTGTGTCTTCTCTCTTCGGCAAAACCCTCCACTGGCGCGGCATCCAATATCGGCTGGGCCGACGGGGGCGTGTGCTGGCGATCGTGCGCCCGGCACAAAGCGAAGCGTCTTCCAAGCCCGATTCCGACGGGCAAGCACGAATTGCCCAGGCGGCATAAGGCGAGAGCCCGCGTAACGGCTATAGGGCGCGATGCCGCGGTTCGCAAGAACCGCCGCCGGCCCGGTCGATGAGCCAACAAGTGCTCATTCAGACTTGCCAGGGAGGGTATGCGATGCGAGTGGTGCTCTGGGATACACGCCGGCTGGACGTGGCGAAGGATTTCGCCGGCGGCTTCGGCGTCGGCCAGTTTCCCGCTCGCGGCGGTTGGCGTGGACAGTTGGTGCGTTATGCGTTCAAACGCGACCGGCGGCCCGTCGCCTTGGCCTTTGCTTACCTGGCCGCCATCTTCCGCCAACTTGGCCACCAGGTTGAGTATTGCGAAGACCGCGTGCCGGCCGGGGCCGATCTTTATGTCTTCCATCCCGCGCTGATTACGCTGTCGTTGGAACGAGCGGCGATCGAGCGCGTCTTGCGCGAAACGCCGCGGGCCAAAATCCTGGTGACGGGCATTCTCGCGCATACCTTGCCCGAAGCGTTCGCCGATCTGCCGGTGACGCTGGTGCGCGGCGAAGTGGAGCAGCTTTTTTGGCGGCTCGACGACGTGCTTTCCGCCGGACCAACGACAGTCAACGTGGGTTCGGTGCGCGATCTCGACGCGCTGCCGACGCCCGATTGGTCTCCTTTTGAGCCGCGTCGCTTCCGCGTCGCCTACGATTTTTGGAAGTTCCCAACGGCATACATTCAGCAGAGCCGGGGTTGCACGTTCACGTGTAATTATTGTCCCTATATTGTGATCGAGAACAAAACGCGCTTCCGCTCGCCTGAAGCGGTGGTGGACGAGATACGGCACGGCATCGCGCGGCATGGCTTCCGTTCCTTCAAATTTCGCGACCCGCTGTTTGGCCTGGACCGCAAACGCGTCTTCCGGCTGGCGGAGCTGTTGGGCCGGCTGCCGCGGCCGATTCAGTTTTCGATTGAAGGCCGCATCGACCTCTTGAAGCCCGACGTGGTGCGCGAACTGCGGCGCGTGGGGCTGACGAGCATTACCGTGGGCATTGAAACACCCGATGAGACGACGCTGCGCACCTACAAACGGGCGCCGATCAAGGACGATCGTCAGCGCGAATTCGTGGCGATGTGCCGCGCTTTGGGCGTGCGCACCGTGGCCGGATTCATGATTGGTTTTCCGGAAGACACCACCACTTCCATCGAAGCGGTGTTGAAGTATGCCAAGGCGGTGGGACCGACGTTCGCCAATTTCAACATCGTGACGCCCTATCCCGGCACGGAATTCTTTCAGCAAGTGCGTGACGATGTGGCCAGCTTTGATTTCACGCGATACAGCGTCTACTCGCCGGTGATGAAATACCGTTACCTGTCGCCCGAGCGGGTGGCGGAGTTACACGCGCGATCGTTCATTGGCTATTACTTTCGTTCGCGCTGGTTGGTCGAGAACGCGCATCTGATTTGGCCGTTTTTGCGGCGTATCGGCCTTCGGCCGTCATTGCCGGCGGCGAGCGGCGCTGAACCGGCGCGCGAAGCCGCGGAAAAGGCCGCCTGACGATGCGCCGCGGATTTAGCTACCGCTAAAAACGGGGAACGAGAAAAGCCCCGTCTGTGGATCGGCGACAACAATCGGTGATGCTTTCGCGGGGAACGCGCCCAGACCGCCGCTGACCTCCAGCCGTTCCAAGAACGAGCAACCGACGCGGTAGCGAGGGTAGCCGGAAGTTCCCACATCGACCACGTTCGCCACGCGCGCCACGACGTAATACTGCTCGCACACCGTTCCCAAGCGAACCACGAAGCGTTGAAAGTCGGGCGGTTCATCACTGAAAAAAGAAAGGCCGCCGGCTGACAAATCGTGACAATGCACGGCGCGGAAATCATCCGCCTCAGGCAACGGCCCCTGGCCGGTATACGGCGCGATGTATTGTTTTTCCTTAAAGGGCTGCCGCACCACGCCCACATCGGTCGGAATGGCGATGGCATTGGTGCCATCGTGCAGAAAGGCGCGGTTTCGACCCGCCTTTTTGGCCGCATACAGGGCGTCGTCGGCACGCTTCACCAAGCTTTGCGCCCCGTCGTCCGTCAGCACGCTTGCCAAACCCAAGCTGACCGTCACACGCAAATCGTGGCCGCCGCAGCGGAACGATTCCTTGGCCACCGAGGCGCGCAGTCGCTCAGCGACCGTCGTGGCGTCTTTCAAACGCGTGCCGGGTAACAACACGGCGAATTCTTCTCCCCCGAACCGGGCCGCCAGATCCATCTCGCGCAGCGTTTTTCGCAGCACCCCGGCGAGCACGCGCAAAACATCATCCCCGGTTTGATGGCCGTGTTGGTCATTGAGCCTCTTGAAGCAGTCGACATCGACCATCACCAGCGACAGCGGTATTTGGTGCCGCTTCCATTGATCGAAGCGTCGAGCCAGGTCTTCATCAAAGCTGCGACGGTTGGCCAGGTTCGTGAGTGTGTCGGTGCGGGCCTCGGCCACCAGGCAGGCCACTTCTTTGTGCTGCCGCTGGATTTCTTTCTGCGCGGAGGAAAGATCTCGCTGCAAGCGGCGATTGGCGATGAGAATTCGGGCCGCCGCCTCCAAGACTTCGTCAGGCGTGTTGCCGGTGACGTCGCGCAGGTCGGCGGCGATTTGCTCGATGCGGAACGAGTGGCAATCAAGATCGTCGTCAATCTTTTTCGCCAGGCGGTCGAGCCAGTCGCGCTGGTCGCAGTCGATGGCGGGCGCAAGCTCAGGCGCGCCGCCGCCGGCCGCCTTGCCCGGCAGGCTCTGGAAACGGTAATAGGCGAAGGCCGCCAGCGCGCAAGCGCACACCAGATTGAATGCGAGCCCCAGCACAAACCATTCCATTGTGTATTCCGCCGCTGTCGAAAAAAGATGTGTTTCAAGCATAGTTCACCAAATGACGATGCGTGACGGCGATGCTCAATTCCCTTCCAGTGCCGCTCAAACTTTTAGCGAACCTGGCAACACCCGGCGGCGCCAAGTTGTCGGAGCGTGGCGAAACGCCTGTTTTCACGCAACTTGGCACGAAAATATCCGTCACGCAAACGTTGGCACGGTATATGCTCTTAATGCCGCAATTGCATATCGTAGGAGGAGCCGCGTGCCGCTTTTTCGCTGTGTATCGGGCTGAAAAGACGTTTGACATGGGTAACGCCGGCGAATTCCAGACGAAAAGGAGAACCTTATGTCGCCCAACATCCTGATTACTGAAGTTGACCGCCGCCGACTTGGCGCCTTGATCACGGAATCGTTTCAACTCAACGCCCTGGAACGCCGCTATCTCTCGGAGCTGGAACAGGAACTGGCGGGGGCGCGGACCATTGACTCCAGCGAGGTTCCGCCCGACGTGGTCACCATGAATTCGACCGTCGAGCTCAGCGATCTCGACACCGGTGAAACGACCAACTACACGCTGGTCTATCCCAGGGAAGCGGATGTTTTGAACAACCGCATTTCCGTGCTGGCCCCCGCGGGAACGGCCATTCTTGGTTACCGCGTGGGCGACGTGGTCCGCTACCCCGCGCCCAAGGGAATGGTGCGTTTGCGCATCGACAACTTGCTCTATCAGCCCGAGCGTGTGGGCGATTTTGGGCGCTAAACGCTTTGTCACAACTGAATTGTCGGATTGACTCGCCCGTAGGGTGGGCATTGCCCACCATTGCCGTCCACGACGGCGATTATGGGCCGAAGCAGTAAAGGTGTCCCGCCGTGCGCAGCAAAATGCGACCCTCGGCGATGGCCGGAGTGGCGTAGACGTTTTCGCCAAAATCGGCTGACGAGATCACTCGCCAACGCGCTTCGCTGCTTACCACCGACAATTCGCCCTGCTCGTCGACGACGTAGATTTTACCGTCGCCGGCGACGGGCGAAGCGTAGTAGTTTTTTGTGCCGTGCATGCGCCCGGTTTTGATGATCTTGCCCGCAGCGGCGTCGATCGCGCAAAAGATGCCGCCGTCTTTGACGGTGAAAACCCGCCCCCGATCGTACAGCGGCGAAGCGCAAAACGGCACGTGCCGAGTCGACTCCCATTTGACGTGCGATTGGGTGGCGTCGCCGGCGGCGCCCGGCCGAATGGCCATCACGACGTTTCGCGATTCGTCAAACAGATTGCTGAAATAATCGTATTCCTCGCGGCTGACGCTGCCGTCTTTGTCGCGATCGACCTGGGGGAAGCGTTCCTGGATCGGCCCCTTGGGCAGTTCTTTTTCTTCCAGCCCGCCGTTTTGGTTCTTGTCGTACAAAGCGGCCGCCTCGGCAAAAGGCTCGACGCGGATGCGGTCGTCGGCCTCGCCGCCGGCCGACCAGCCGGCGACATACAGCACACCGTCGCCACCGACGACGGGCGTCATGCAAACCGTGCGCGACACGCCGCGCACCGTCCACAACTGCCGGCCCGTCTGCAAGTCATAACCGACGACGCGCAGCGTGGCCGCCACGACAACTTGCTTGCGTCCCTCAACTTCCCAGACCACCGGCGTGCAGTAATTGCGCGCGACTTCGGAGCGATCGGTCTTCCACAGCAACTCGCCCGTGCGTTTGTCGTACGCGGCCAAAAAGGAATCGGTGTCGTGGTCTTGGCAGAGCAGCACGCGGTCTTCCACGAGCACCGGCGAGCTGCCGGCGCCAAAATCGTTTTTGAATGGCCCCATGCGGTGAATCCAAAGTTGGCGGCCGGCGGCATCGTAACAAATCAGCCCGCTGGAGCCGAAAAAACTGACCACGCGCTCGCCGTCGGTCGCCGGGGTCGATTGTGCGTGGCTGCCGATGCGATGAATCGGCTCCAACTGCTCGTGCGGCGCTTTGGCTTCCCATAATGTTTCGCCATTCTGCCGGTCGAGGGCCATTGTCAGCAGTTCGCCGTCGCGCACGGCGGTGACGTAAACACGGTCGCCGTAGACCACCGGCGAGGAATGGCCGGGCGGCAACTCACGTTTCCAGAGCACGCCTGTTTGCGGGCCGATCTCGTCCGGCAACCGCGCATCTCCGCCGGCGACACCTGAACAATTCTCTCCGCGAAATTGCGGCCACGCCGCGCCGGCGCGTTCGCCTGCCGCGATGCTCGCGGCCCAGAGGGCAATTGGCAGAATTGCCGAAATCATCAGCATCGAGATTGAAAAACGCCGGCTGCGAATCATCAAAACCTTTCCCTATTCAATTGTGCGTGCGGCTGTGGTTGCCTGGCATGCGCAAAGTCGGTTGTTGCGCCCCGACTTGCTTGATACTAGATTTATTCCGCCACGATCGGGGCTTGCCCCCGTCGAGCGATGACTGACTGGCTAGATGTACGGCACCGAACGCGCCACGTTTTCGCGTTGCATCCGCCGCCCCCGGCGGCGGATGCAACGCGAAAACGGAAAGTATCTGTCGGGACGTTCGTTCTAGCCTGTCAGTCAACGCTTCCACCGGGGCAAGCCCGGCGGTGGCGGTGCGGAACAAATCTGGCATGGAATTTCAGCTCGTTATCGTATCAAAGTCGGACATTTTGCGCAGGCCAGTGGTTGCCGCGGGCTAGCGACGTTCCATTCTATTTCGGTAGCATCATCTCTGGGAGTGCTCGGAATGGGTTTTTGTTACATCCCTTGGCGGCGTTTGGTATTATTGGGCGTTGCCGCCACTCTCCGCCCGGCCTCAATAGAACGCCGTCCGTACACGATTGTCCATCATCAAAGGGAAAGTTTTAGCATGCCAGAACAGCCGTGGTTCAAAGACGGCCTGCGATTTCAATGCACGCAATGCGGCAACTGCTGCACCGGAGCGCCGGGCTACGTCTGGGTCAACCAGGAAGAGATCGACGCATTGGCCAATCATTTTGGTTTGCCGATCGCGGAATTCGAGCAGAAGTACGTCAAGCGCGTGGGCGTTCGGCGCAGCCTCGTCGAGTTTTCCAATGGCGATTGCGTTTTCTTCGACGCCGACTCGCGCCGCTGCACCGTTTATGATTTGCGGCCGCGCCAATGCCGCACTTGGCCGTTCTGGCACTCCAACGTGCGCAGCGAAGAAGCCTGGGCCGATACCTGCGAGGCGTGTCCCGGCAGCGGCCAGGGCCGGCTTTACAGCGTCGAAGAAATCACCCGGCAGGTGAATGTGTTTCGCGTTTGAGCGTTCGCAAACTTCGTGGATGAATTGAAACGAAATCACCACGAACCACGAATGGCGGGTTAGATCGCATCAGGGCGGCGCGGCCAATCGAAACGTGAACGGTCTAGTGACAAGTTCGGCGTCTTCGCCGCCTGGCTCGCCAAACGACGAGAGTTTCATGATCAAGCTGAATGGCGGCGGAGGAGAGCCGGCCGCGTCTGCCTCCGGCGGAGGAATGTCGGATATGTCAAGTTCCGCCATGACGGTCTCGACGTTGCCGAACGGGAGTTTGCCGATGGCCACGATGAACGGCGGCAGGGCGAAGGGAGCATTCGGACTGATCTTGAGCTTGAAATAGCCGGATACCTCATCGCCGCGTTTGTGGGCGGGCCCCCAGCGCCACGGCAGTTGCTTACCGGCGGCGTCTCGAAAATCGAGGTCGAGGTCGAGTTTTTCCAGGATTTGCGTCCGTGGTAGGGAGCGTTCGATCGGCTCTTGCCCGCTGTTGCGGAGAAAGAGCGACACGGTCAGCAGTTCGCGCGGCAGGTAGGTTTCTTTCTTAGGCTCAATTCGCCAGCCAAGCTGAACATCGCGCACCGCCTCGCCCCAAATGATGCGTGCATCGTCTCCGGAAGTAACGCCGGCGGCGCCGGGAGCGGTATCGCGCGCGAAAGGATCGCCGGGGTTGGCCATGCCGCCAGGCGCCGCGGGTAATGGCGTGAGGCCCTGCTCCGACGCCGGCGCGGCGCGTACTTGAATATCCGTTAGAATCACTCCACCCGGCCCTTCAAAAACCAAATTCAACTTCGCTAAATCGGCGAAGGTGCCTTTGTTTAGAAAAAACAGCGATTCGATAGTTGTCCAATCGCCGGGCAAATACATTCTGCGACCGAGCTGACTTTGAAAGTTGTCGTCGTTGTTGGGCGCATTGAACCACATTTCGGCGTACGCCGAGGAGGTGAGATCCATCGCCTTCGCGCGGAATCGGCAGGTAATGATCGACGCGTCGATTTTCTCCAAAGGCAGTTCAAACAACCGCACGGTCGCGGCGCCATTCGTTGTGACGTGTAACTCTTTACCGCGCCATTCCGCTTCAGTTGAAAGTGGCTTGTCGGCCGAAGAATACGTGCGGATGACCGTTGGTTGGCCAATGGCGATATGCCCTATCCGGCTTGGGAAATCCGGTGTTTGTGGCAGGCGGCTGGAAAGATCCGGAAACGGGGGTACGTGACGACGCGTTAATGACGCCTGAAACGCAGGGACGACTAAAGCGACGATGAAAACGACGGGCAGTACAATAACGCCCAGTAGCAGCAGCACAATGAGCCAGCCCACCAGCGTCCACGGAGGCGCCGAGAACGAACGAACGGCGAAGCTTTGCCGCCTGGGCGCCGCGCCGCTCATCCGACCGGCCGGCGACCTCCGCCGATGCTGCCAATTCACGAACAACACCAGCACCGTAGCCAGTACCGTCATCCAGTCGGCCGTGTGGAAATTGAGGCGGTGGCGCAATAATTGTTCAAAGCCGAAGGCGTTGGCGGTGACAAAAACGCCGGCTGCCACGACAACAAGGAGCGCACCCAGCGACGAAACCATAGTGCCCAAGCGCCGAGCATAGAACAGCATGAGCACCACGAAAACGACGCACGATGCGATCAACCATTTTGTCTCAGCCAGGTCGGCTCCGCCGGTAAAACATGGCATGAGGCGGCCGTTCCAATAGCCCGCCAATCCCGTTACCACGACCATAAGCCACGCCGGGGGCGGTGCGCTTATTATTCTCGGCAGTGTGCGCGAAACCCGCGCAACCACGGCGGCCGATGATTGTCCGGCTTGCAGCCGGCCCAGCGCATCCCCCAGCAACTTCGCCACCTCGCTCGCGGTCTGAAACCGCCCGTTTGGATCTTTGGACAACAGCCGGTCGATGACCGCGGCTAGCCAGTCGGGCAACTGCGGATCAATCTCGCGCAGCGGCCGCGGCGTGTCGTCGCAGATTTTTTTCACCATCGCCGCCATGCTATCCGCCCGAAACGGCGGTTCGCCCGCGCACATCGCATAAAGTACGCAGCCCAGGCTGAACAGGTCGCTGCGCTGATCGACACGCTCCCCCGACGCCTGTTCGGGCGACATGTATTGCGGCGTGCCGGCGATTTCGCCGGGACGAGTGAGAGTCATGTCGTCGGCCGCGCGGGCCAGGCCAAAGTCGGTGATCTTCACGCGCTCGACGCCGTTTTCCAGCAAGATATTGGCCGGCTTCACGTCGCGGTGGATCAGGCCTTGTTTGTGCGCCGCCGCCAGACCTTCAGCGATTTGCGTGCCGATGCGCAACACTTCGGTCAGCTTGAGCGTACCGGAACGCTCGATCTTGTCTTGCAGCGAACAACCGTCGATGCACTCCATCACCAGGTATGGCCGTTCGTCTTCATCGACGGCGTGAATGGTGACGACGTGCGGGTGCGTTACGGCGGCGGCGGCCTGGGCCTCGCGCAAGAAGCGGCGGCGGGCTGTCGGTTGCGCCGCCAACTCCGGCGCCAGCACTTTAACCGCCACCACGCGGTTCAGTTTGGCGTCAAACGCTCGCAACACAATGCCCATGCCGCCGCGGCCGATCAACTCGCGCACCTGGTAAGGGCCGATCGTGCCCAACACGCCCGGCTCGTCGCTTGGCCGCAGCAGACCGCTGGGGATGTCGTGCTCGTCGATTGGAGCCGACGGCGAACCGGCCGCCGCAGTGAGCGGCGGATTGCGCCAATCGCCGGCCGGCTGGTTCAAAAAACTTCCCGCGTCGCTATAGGCGCGCAGCAACGCCTCGACGCGCATACGCAGCTCGGCGTTTCCTTGGCAGGCCGTTTCGAGGAATTCATTTCGCGCCGGCCCAGGCGCTTGGGCCAACGCCTCGATAAAGATTCCTTCGACCGACTTTGGATCGACCGCCGGAGCCGAGACGCCGCCGGACGACGAAGTGGTTGTGCTAGGTTCTTGTGACATCGGTTATTGCGCCTCGACTTGCTTGATATTCGATTTTTTTCCGCCACGATCGGGGCTTGCCCCCGTCGAGCGCTGACTGACCGGCTAGATGCTCTGATGCCTCCGGCTCGCCCGGAGGAGATTCCCGTTGGCTGTCTACATCAGGCGTTGCCCGCGCCCCTTTCCCCGATTTTGCCCCGCTTGGCCGCCGAAGGCGGCCAAGCGGGGCAAAATCGGGAGCGTATGGAAAGCCGCGTTCGTAGACGGCCAACGTGAAACTCCCTCGGGCGAGCCGAGGGCATCTCTCGCAATCGTCGATGCATGTCGGTTTGCCGCTTAATGTCGCGCCATTAGGGCAAGCCCTTCGTTGGCGGTGCGGAACAAATCCGGTCTGGAATCTACCATGCCCTACCTACTCATGCGACGTTCACGCCCCGCGCGCCTCATCGTCCGCCGATTTTTTTTCTTCCTGCACGTCGTCGTCGCGCAGGCGGTCGAAAAGCCAGGCACGGGCGTAAGCCCAATGTCGGGCGGCAGTGGCCCGCGAGATGCCCAACACATCGGCGGCCTGTTGCTCGCCAAAGCCGGCGAAAAACCGCAGTTTCACCAGTTCCGCCTTTTGTGGATCTTCGGCGGCCAATTGGTCGAGCGCCTCGTCGAGCGCCAACAAATCGACGCGCGGCGTTTCGATCGGGATTTCGTCGGCCTCGATCTCCACGCGGCGATGGCCGCCGCCATGGCGCAGTCGCCGTTTTCGGCGTGCCCGTTCGACCAGAATGCGGCGCATGCAACTTTGACACCGGCCCCGTTGTACCGCACTGTGCTGCGGATTGCCAGAAAAAACCGGCGGCCGGTAAAATGGGGTCCGCCTCGACAGTACGAACGGCTACAGGAGAGTTGACGCATGTATTTTTTCTATGTTGATGAGTCCGGTACGCTCGACGCGGCCGCCATTGGTCAACGCCCCGACGGCTCGACCTTCGCCAAAGATCATTTGTACGTGCTCGCGGCCGTTTCCCTCTTTGAACGCCGCTGGCACGGCTTTGAGCAAACACTGAACCGGAAGAAACGGGAGCTTTGCGAGATTCATCGCCGCACGAATCCGACAACCCCGCGCTTGGAACTTGCCGATTGCGAAATCAAATCGACGTGGACCCGAATTCCCAAGGAACGCGCCCAGCGGCCGTTTCTGGCCAATCTCACGGACGGTGAGCTAACACAACTGGTCGAACTGTTTTACCGGCAACTTGAGCACCACAACATGAACATCTTCATCTACCGATGTTTTCGGGACCAAAACCCGACATACCCCTTCTTTGCGCGCATCGCGCCGTACCTTTGGGCGTCGCATTTGACGAACGCCGGCTTGCTTGACGGTCTATGGGTGTTTCCGGCCGAAAGCCCGTTGGTTCCATTCAAAGTGAACCTAGCAAAAGAAAGGGCCAACCGCGACGCGGCCGGCCCTTAGAGGCTATCCGAAAACTCGAATTTCGCCGTGACAGGGTATTGTGGGGCGGCTCGCCGAGCCGTTTTTTGCTTCCGTCGGGCCGGCGGCCCGCCCCACGCGGAGTTTTCGGATAGCCTCTTAGTTGTTTTGGGGTCCGGCTGGGCAGGCCATATCGAGCCGACAAGCGGCACCGGACACTTTAATCATAGCTAACTCGGCAGCCGATTCAATCCGGTTTGGGCCAAAACGGATTAGGCTGGATTTTTTCGGGGATCCGGTTTGTAACTGTTCACGGGTTTTTACGGGTAAGTTGCCACAGGCCCCTTGTGATCAGAACGCATGGCGGGCAGTGCCCACCCTACCATGCCCTATCTGCTCATGCGACGTTCACGCCCCGCGCGCCTCATCGTCCGCCGATTTTTTTTCTTCCCGCGTGTCATCGTCGCGCAGGCGGTCGAAAAGCCAGGCACGGGCGTAAGCCCAATGCCGGGCGGCGGTGGCCCGTGAAATGCCCAACAGTTCGGCGGCCTGTTGCTCGCCAAAGCCGGCGAAAAACCGCAGTTTCACCAATTCCGCCTTTTGTGGATCTTCGGCGGCCAATTGATCGAGCGCCTCATCGAGCGCCAACAAATCGACGCGCGGCGTTTCGATCGGGATTTCGTCGGCCTCGATCTCCACACGGCGATGGCCGCCGCCATGGCGCAGTCGCCGTTTTCGGCGTGCCCGTTCGACCAGGATGCGGCGCATGGA
>DASVGM010000715.1:0-4289 GCA_036379555.1 Pirellulales bacterium
TGTTTTCTTCCGGGATGCGCATCACCTGCGACACCATATCGACCGTGCAACCCATCGTGCGCGGGCCGACGTTGACCACGATCGTGCGCGTCTCGCCGTCGTGCGGTTTTGGTTCCAGCCCAAACAGCCGGCGCAGGTTGATGATCGGGATGATCGCTCCCCGTAAGTTGCTCACGCCTTCGACATAGTCCGGCACTTGCGGTGTCTTCGTCACCTGCTTCAGAATGACGATCTCTTGAATCTGCTCGATGCGAAAGGCGTAATCCTGGCCGGCGAGTTGAAAGCCGACGAACTGCGAAGACGTTTTTTTGGCGTTGGAAGCGGACACGGTACGGCGCGGGAACGATTGAAATAAGCCAAGACGCTTGCCTACCCCCGCATCGTTGCAAGTTCGTCCACTCTAGCATCGCGTTCACCGAAAATCCATCAAATAAACTCCGTGATTCCAGACTCTCTTGGCATGGTCCGGCGTGAAATCAGGCTTTTCGTTTCCTGGGTTAGCGCGGTAAAGTAACATTTCCGCTTCTGAATCCGCCATTTAGATCCAAAATCCAAATGCCTCTCCGCAACCCTACTCGTGAAGTCCGCATCGGCTCGGCGGCCATCGGCGCCAACCACCCGGTGGCCGTGCAAAGCATGACGGCCACGCATACCCAAGATGTTGACGCCACCGCGGCGCAAGTAAACGCCTTGGCCCAAGCGGGCGCCGACGTCATACGCATTGCCGTGGATAACACCAAAGACGCCGAAGCCCTGGCCGAAATCCGCCAACGGACGGCGGCCAACCTGTCGGTCGATCTGCAAGAAAACTACCGGCTGGCGACACTGGTGGCGCCGCATGTCGACAAGGTGCGCTACAATCCGGGCCATCTCTATCACCATGAACGGTCGAAGCCGTGGCGCGAAAAGGTGCGGTTTTTGGCCGGCGTGGCGGCGGAGCACGATTGCGCCCTGCGCGTGGGCGTCAATTGCGGCTCGGTCGATCCCGACAAACGCGATAAATACGCGGCGGACGATTCCATTTCACCCATGCTCGAAAGCGCCCTGGAGCACTGCGAGTTTTTGGATTCGATCGGCTTTACACGGTATTGCGTGTCATTAAAAGATTCCGATCCGCAAAAGGTCATTGAGGTCAACCGCCGCTTTGCCCAAGAGCGGCCCGATGTGCCGTTGCACCTGGGCGTGACCGAGGCGGGCATGCCGCCCGACGGCGTCATCAAAACGCGCATCGCCTTTGAGCAGTTGATCAGCCGCGGCATTGGCGACACGATTCGCGTGTCGCTCACGGTGCCCAACGCGCGCAAGCCGGAGGAGATCGCCGCCGGGCGGCAGATTCTGGCCGACATCGCCGCCGGCCGCGTGCGCAGCGTGGTCAACTATGGCCTGCCGACCTTGAACATCATTAGTTGCCCGAGCTGTTCGCGGGTGGAGAACGAGGCGTTCATCGAACTGGCGCAGCAGGTGAAAGAGATGACGGCCTACGCGCGCGACCATGCGATCACCATTGCCGTGATGGGCTGCCGCGTGAACGGGCCGGGCGAAACCGACGACGCCGACCTGGGCCTGTGGTGCGGCCCCAACTACGTCAATCTGAAGCGCGGCGGCGAGGAACTGGGGGCGTTTTCCTATGACGCGATTTTGCCCCGGCTCAAGCAAGAGCTTGATCGGCTCATCGCCGCGCGGTAGTCCCGTACGGCGGCGAGTGTTGTTTTGCCGGCCAAATCAACCTATAGTAAACGTGCGGCCTTCCCACAAACGAACGATTTTACATGACTGCCCCCCAGCGCTCTCTCCAAGTCTACATTGGCGGACAGCTTTACGACAAAGCCGACGCCAAAATCAGCGTTTACGATCACGGCCTGCTCTACGGCGACGGCGTGTTTGAAGGCATCCGCAGCTATGGCGGCAAGGTCTTTCGCCTGGAGGAACACCTCAATCGCCTGTGGGATTCCGCCAAAGCCATCTGGCTCACCATTCCGATGTCGCGCGAGGAAATGGCCAAAGCCATTTACGATACGCTCGCCGCCAATCAAATCGGCGACGGCTACATCCGCCTGGTGGTGACGCGCGGCGCCGGCACGCTGGGACTCGACCCCAACCGCACCAGCGACCCGCAGGTGATTATCATCACCGACCACATCGCGCTTTATCCGCAGGAGTTTTACGAGAAAGGGCTGGAAATCATCACGGTCAGCGTGGTGCGCAATCATCCGGCGGCCGTCAGCCCGCGGATTAAATCGCTCAACTATCTGAACAATATCCTCGCCAAGATCGAAGGCTTGCAGGCCGGTTGCGTCGAGGCGCTGATGCTCAATACCAAAGGCGAAGTGGCCGAATGCACCGGCGACAACGTGTTTTTGGTGCGCGACGGCGTGCTGCTCACTCCGCCCATCGAGGCCGGCATTCTCGAAGGAGTCACGCGGCAAGCCGTTATCGAGCTGGCGCGGCCGCGGCTGCCGGTGCGCGAAATCGCGCTGACCAAGCACGATGTCTACATCGCCGACGAAATGTTTTTGACCGGCACCGCAGCCGAGGTCATTCCGGTGGTCAAGGTCGATAGCCGCAGCATTGGCGCCGGCCAACCGGGCCCCATCACGCGCGACCTGATGGAACGGTTTCATCAACTTGCCCGCGGCGGATAAAGTACAGCCGATGCGACCCACCGATTTATCTCTTCGTTTGGATCTTGCCCTGGCCGCCGCGCGCGAGGCGGGCGACATCACGCTGAAGTATTTCCGCCAGGACAATTACGCCGTGGAGTGGAAGCACGATCGTTCGCCGGTGACCGTGGCCGATCGCGCGGCCGAGCAGCACCTGCGCGATCGCATCGCCGCCGTTTTTCCGGGCGACGCGATTTTGGGCGAAGAATTGCCCGACCGTCCCGGCGATTCCGGCTTTCGCTGGATTCTCGATCCCATCGACGGCACCAAGTCGTTCATTTCCGGCGTGCCGTTGTATGGCACTTTGATCGGCGTGGAATTCGACGGCCGTAGCGTGGTGGGCGTGATTCACGTTCCGGCGCTCGATGAAACGGCTTACGCGGGGGGCGCGGGCGCCTGGCTGGTGCGCGGCGGCGGCGCGCCAACGCCGGCTCGTGTTTCGCGCACCGCGCGGCTCAGCGAGGCGCTGTTTTGCACGTCGGAAGTCAAGACCTTCACCAAGAGCGGGCGGCGCGAGGCGTTTGACGAGTTGGATCGAGCCAGCCGGCTGACGCGCACCTGGGGCGATTGCTATGGGTATTTGCTGTTGGCCGGCGGCCGCGCCGACGTGATGGTCGATCCGCGCATGAATGTTTGGGACTGCGCGGCGCTCGCGCCAATCATCGAAGCGGCCGGCGGCACGTTTACCGATTGGAAAGGGCAACCGACCATTCACGGTGGCGAGGCGATTGCCACCAACGGGCTTTTGCTGGACGAGGTGCTCGCCATCACGCGCCGCTTTCCGGGCTAAACTTCCCAACCTTTGCGATAGGGCGGTTTGATGAACGCCTCGGCCTCGGCGCAATTAGTCACGCGCATCCGCTCGGCGTCGTAATCTAGCGCGCGGCCGAGCCGCACCGCCACGTTGCCCAAGAGCATCGTCTCGGTCAACACGGCGGCGTAGTCAAAACTGCTCAAGGCCGGCGGCCCGCCGCGAATCGCGCGCACCCACTCCGCCTTGTGGTTGTCGTCGCCGCCGCGGCTCCCTTCCAATCGCGCCAAGGTCGGCTCGGGCGGCTTAAAACCGTCAAACTGCTTCGCGGGCAACAGTTTTTGCGCGGCGCCATAATCGTTGGGAGAAAACATCGCCCCCTGCTCGCCAATCATCAGGCAGCCGCTGGACGAGGGCGTTTCGCCCAGCAACAACTCGGCGGGCGGCAGATTGCGCTCGCCTTCGCGGGCGCCCTCATACCAGGTGAGTTTGAGCGGCGGCAGTTCGCCGCGCGCGGGAAACTCGTAGGTGATCGTGGCCCAGGCAGGATACGTCTCCGGGTTGATCTCGCCGCTGGTCGCCGAAACGCGCGTCGGATAGCCCAGCTTCAGGCCCATGAAGGGTAAGTTCGTCGTGTGACAAGCCATGTCGCCCAGCGAGCCGGTGCCAAAATCCCACCACCCGCGCCAGTTGTGCGGGTGATAAACCGGATGATACGGTCGCTCAGGCGCGGTGCCCAAGAAGAGTTCCCAATGCACGTGCTCCGGCACCGGCGGCATCTCCGTCGGCCGGGCGACGAGGTCGGGCGCTTGCTTCCAATACTTGAACGGGCGGTTCGTCCAAACATGAACCTCGCGCACCGGGCCAAGCGCGCCGGC
>DASVGM010000716.1:0-5160 GCA_036379555.1 Pirellulales bacterium
GGCGCCGCGCGCGGCCCTTTGGCCTCTACGAGTGGCGTCTGGCTTCAGGCAGCCGACCATGGCCAGCAAAATGATTTCCGCCGTCAGCACGTCGGTGGTATAGGGTTTCACCTGGTAGGTGAGATGCAACAACGCGCTCGACAGCGCCGCGCAGCCCACCGCGAACGGCCAGCCGCATCGGCCGCCAACGTCACGGGCCAGCGGCGCCATGAGCGCCAACGCCGCCAGGCTGGCCAGCAAGGCCGGCAAACGCATGGCAAGCTCGCTCGGCCCCAGGGTCAAATGGCACGCGCGCAGCATCCACAAAAAAAGCGGCGGCGCGGCCTGCTCGTGGCTCAACGGCCCGACAAGCTCGACAAACGACTTGGCGAAAACATTCAGCAGCAGATAGGCTTCGTCGTGCCAGTACGACGTGACGGCAAAATACTGCCGCAGCCGGGCGGCCGTTCCCAACAGCAAGAGAGCCGCCACCAGCGCACCGGGCCGCCGGCATTCGCGCGCCAGTTGGCGAAGTCGCTGGGCTGTGGCAAAAGAGATCGGCATTGGCCGGCGGTTCCCTGTAGCTTGGGGGAAGCCTAACCGTACCGACGAACACCTGATGCGTCAACGTCGTTTTTATACTGCTGCCGTTCACGCCGGCATGCGGAGCACTCCGTTATTCGAGACGGCCGGTTCGGTGCAGAGATTGCGATTAAAACAACAAGGTCTGCGGTTTCCGGCGCCGAGCTTCGAGCAGGCCACTTCGATGCGCCGCCGACGTGTTTCCGGATTCTTGGTCGAACGTATCCAACGAATCCAATCCCACCTCGCGGCGGTCGTAATGTCGCTCCAGAGGTGATGCGCCTCTGGGGCGGCCGCCAGCGCCTGATTGAGATCTGCGGGCACTTGGGGTTCCGGCCACTCTGCCGCCGGCCCGATCACCAAGGCCACCGTGTCGCCCGCCACCGTCCCCGTGGCATCGCTCATGGCGTCGTCGACACAAAACCAATGGCTTCCCTTGCCGTCAGGTTCGAGCGGCGCCTCGAAACCCAATCCGTTGATGGTTCCCGTCACCACGCACATCCCGCGTGACGGTAGTTTCGCGCTCGCGCTCTTGGGCAGCGCGAGAACGGTCCACGAGTCGATTTTGATCAGGGCTGCCTGACAACGAATGGCCGGCATTTTGTGGTCCCTCTTGAACTCGCCTAAAAATGGAAAAGCGGCCCTACCTGGAGGATGGGCTTCCTAGCCCGTCACGGTAAACGGTGACGTGCCAGGAGGCCCATCCTGGCCTGCGGAAAATGTCCGGCTTTGATACGAAACGAACGGAGATTCCAAATCGGATTTGTTCCGCACCGCCACCGCCGGGCTTGCCCCGGTGGAAGCGTTGACTGACAGGCTAGAACGAACGCCTCGACCGATTCTTCCCGTTTTCGCGTTGCATCCGCCGCCTTCGGCGGCGGATGCAACGCGAAAACGGGGCGCATTCGGCGCCGTACATCTAGCCAGTCAGTCAGCGCTCGACGGGGGCAAGCCCCGATCGTGGCGGAATGAATCTAGGATTAAGCAAGTCGGGCCGTAACAACCAATTTTGCGCAGGCCACTGTGGGGCGGGCCGCCGGCCCGTCTGGAAGCGAAAGACGGCTCGGTGAGCCGCCCCACGATATCCTGCCACGGCGAAATCCGAGATCACGTCACCTCACACCGATACTTCGGGCTTTTCACCATCGGGCGTTTCGTCGCTGTCGAGCTTGAACCACTCGTCTTTGAAGGTGATCTGCTCGCGATTGCGAATCGCCTGGTTGGTGGTCAGCGCGATCACGGCGTCGGCCAGGGCCACTTCAGGATGACACTTGGGCTTGTTGCGCTCAAAATCGAAATTCCGCACGCACCAGGCGAAGTGTTCCAACTCTTCGGTATAGCCGCGGCTGACGGGGCCGCTCTCCAGCGCCTTCTTGCCCAAGGCCGCCGCCGGAGCGGCGCCGCTTTCGCTGGTCGAAATCACCGGCTTGTCGCCCTTGCCCTTGGCCACCTTGATGTGCGTCGAAGCGCCGGCGTTGGGATAGAGCATCACCTCTTTCTCGACCTCCAGCACCAGCGTGCCTTCGGTGCCCATCACCACCTCGCCATAGCCGCCGAAGCCGTTGCCGTTGATCGACGAATACGTGACCACGATCTTCTTGTTCGGATCCGAATCGTACTCGGCGCCGGGATATTCATACATGCAGTAAACGTGGTCTTCGCACTCGCGATCGAGCGGATACAAATGCCGGCCGCCCATCGCGCTGACCGTCAGCGGACGCGCCTTGTGTACTTTGCCATCGGCGTCGGGCCGACGGATCGCCGTGCAGAAAATGCCGGCCGCGTCGAGTTGATGGCTGCCCAATTCCGCCATCAAACCGCCGCCCGTGCGCTGCCAGAGCCGCCAGCGAATCAGCTCTTCCAACGGCGAGCATTCGTGCGTGAGTGAACCCTGCGTGATCGTCTTCGGCAGATAGCCATACTTGGCGGCATCGACCTTGTCTTTATCAAGCAGGCGATACTCCAAGTCGCGAATTTTGACGCTGACCGCCTCGATTCGCGCGTTGTCTTTCTTTTCTTCGGCGGCGGCCAACTTCTTGCGCATGTCATCCAACTCCTTGGCCAACTTTTCGTCGGGCAAGGGGGCGTACCAGCTATCCTTGGTGCGGTGCCACTGGGCGCGAATGGAATGCAGCGTGCCGAGCAGGCCCTGCTTGATCATATCGACGGCGTTGTCATACAAAATGCTGTAGTGCCGCTGATGCCCGGTGGCCAGGTGCTTTTTGAGCTGGTTGGCCACGCGGCCCATGCTCTTGCACCGCGCCACGCTGTAGCCCATGAGCTTTTCGGTAAGCACATGCTTGCCTTTTTTCATCGCCTCAATCGCTACCACGTCGTGCAGGTGCAACGGCAGCGCGATCACCACGGCCTCTATGGCCGGATCGTCGAGCAACTCGTGATAGTCGGCGCCGTAAACCTTGACGTGCTTGCGGGCCTCGTCTTCGGTCTTCCAGCCATATTTGGAAAGCAAGCCGGGCCGCGGCCCCATCGCCGTCGGGTCGCCATGAAAGGCGCGGTGAATGTTGTAGGGGCGAATATCGGCGATGGCCACCACGTTCAGATACTCGGGCGTGTGCGCCCCCAGCAGGACGTTGCCTTCGTCACCGGTGCCGATAACGCCGATGCGCAACGGATCGCTGACTTTTTCATAGCCGAAATAAAAGGCGCCCAGCCCCGCGCCCGAGACCACGCCGGCGGCGACGGCGCCTTCTAAAAACTCGCGGCGCGTCACGCCGATGGCCGACTGAAAGTTCGATTTGCCGACCGCTTTTTGTTCTGGAGTAAGATCCATCATGAGTTATTTACCTCTTGGCAGGGTCTGCGTCTCGCCCGCCGAACAGCGGCCTGACGAAGCAATAATGTATGAAAAAATCGAGGCCGCCCCAGCGGCCCACGTGCGTCGTGGCGAGCGCGAACAGCGCCATCATTTCGACACATTCTTTGTTGATAAAGAGCGAATGCCCGACCGCGGGGTGTGGGGCGGGATAAAGCCCCGGCCAGTCGGGCTGAGCCAGCACGATCGACAGCAAGAACAACGCCCCGCTGAAGCTGGCCAGCCGCGTAAACAGCCCCGCCAGCAGACACACGCCAATCGCCGTCACGCCGTAACTGACAATCTTATCGACCTGCTCGATCTTCGACGGTGGGCCGGCGATCTCCCGGCGATCGCCGCCGCGCTCACGCTGATCGTCCTTGAGCAGGCTATCAAGGTCTTGCTGAAACTCGGCGAAGTAGCCCTCCACCTCTTTCATCCAGCCTTTGAGTTGGCCTTGCAACTCGGTCTGTTTATCCCAGACGCGCTTTTGCTGATACGGAGGAAACGACCAGGCTTTGTTCAAGGGGACAGGGTTCTTGTGCTCGGCTTCCGCTGGCGCAGCCGCCGCGTTGGCCTGCGGCGCCGGCGACTCTTTGGCCGCGGCCAGCCGATCAAGCTCATGCAGGTAGGTATCGAGATCGTCGGCGTTTTCGCTCAAAAACAACTCGGTTTGAGCCTTGCGGGCGGCGGCCATTTGTTCGGCGGCGGCGATTTGCTCGGCACTGGGTTGATAATGCTCTTTGTATTTGGCGAGATAGTCGCCAAAGCGAGCGAGCAGTTGGGGGCGGTTTTCTTTGCTCAGCCGGCGGCGGCCGTCCCAATCGTCGAGCAGCGAACGATACAAATCACCCAGCGGGCCTTTGGCCTGGCTGAGAAAGGGAGCGGACGAAAACTGCGGGTCTTCAAGTTTGACGAGGCCTTGATAGCAAAAATGCCAGCCGATCGTCAGCCGCAACAACATAAGTGCGACGACGCTCGCCAGACCGATTTGAAACGGATGTCGCGTCAGGGGAAAGCCTCCTGAGCTAAAGCCGGCCATGACGCCTACGCGCCACAGACGGCCAGGGTTACGCTAGGTGGGAAAGAAACCAGACAATTGCCTTGTTCAAACTAGTGCCTTGTCCACGCTAAATTTTCGGATGCCCTGGGGCGGTCGCCGTGTAGGATGGGCTTCCTAGCCCGTCACCAATCGACCGTGATGGACCAGGAGGCCCATCCTCCAGCTTCGCCGAACCCGAAGATGTAAGTCTGGACAATGCACTAGCTTGAACAAGGCACTATGCATTGTAGTCAATCCTCCGATTCCATCAAGCGGCTGAACGATGAACCCATACTCCGAGATCCGCGTTGACGTCGAGCGCCCCGGCGATTCGGCCGCAATCCGAACGGTCGTGGAAGCGGCTTTTTCAACGTCGGCGTTGGGCAACCACGGTGAGGCCGATCTCGTTGAGCGGTTCTGAAGGAGCGCGGATGTCCGTTTGTCTGCGTGCTGGGCTGGCCAAGTTATTACAGCCGATTTGGCTTCAAACCGGCTCGGCAGTTCGGCATTGACAGCGAATTCGGCGGAGCGGCCGACGGCACGTTTCAGATTCTTTGGCTGCAAGATCGTCCGCAAACGCTTCAAGGCGTGGCGCGGTATCGCCCTGAGTTCTCGTCGCTGGAGCCTGGCTCGCCGGAACACAAATGAATCGCGTTCGGGCGGTGTCGATGTGCATGCGATCGAAGCCGCCCACTCGTTTAGAGTGGCCCTGGCGTGCGCAAAATGCCCGACTTTGACACGATAA